>NZ_ASZT02000100.1:0-19158 GCF_001006065.1 Sphingobacterium sp. IITKGP-BTPF85 | reverse complement strand
TATTAAAAGTAAGTGCATGTGCTGATGGCATTACCTGCGGGCTTGCTCTTGAAATCACAGGTTTTTCCAATCTTATTCGTCACGATAAATTTTGGAAAAGGAACAATTGAGATTCTGCAAAATTCCATTCAAAGCAATTTAAGGCACTCAAGTGTTGCGCGAAAAGCTGTACAGGTAAAAAGAAATATACTAAAAAGCGTAATAGCTAACTTTGTTGCATATGCTTTTTAGTATATTTGCCTTGTGCTGATACATAAACAAATCCAATCTAGAAGTTTAAGAGCGAATCTTATCGTTTTTTTGTATCTCTATTGGATTGTCTGTAGTATATTTTTTCTACATATCCATGTTCTAAAATCGGGTGAAGTTATACAGCATAAGCATCCTTATCCGATTACAAAGAAGGGGAATGATCACCATAGTGAGAATGAAATTCGGACCTTTAGTTCTGATTATCTTTTTGAGTTTTCCGAAGGGCCTGTTTATCATAACCTAAATCCATTTTTTACACTGTGGGGTGTTTTATGGAAATTTCCAATCGATCTTTATGAAATTTCGCAGTCTTTAATTCCGACCTTCCCTCGCGGTCCCCCAATCTTCATCAATTATATCACTATGGTGCTGTAGCACCATTTCATTTTCTGGTTTTTTACGATTTAAAATGCTTTGTCATGGCTAATAATGATGAAGTAATGAATATATATGATGAAGAAATTTTTATTTTTTGCTTTGTCGGTTATTGCTACGTTTAATAGTTACGGGCAGACGGACAGTAAGCATACCGGGCGCATTTTGGATGACAAAAAGGGGGCGCCAATAGCAGGGATTACTATTAAAGTACCGGACCTTAAGCTTGAGCTCGTTTCGGATCAGAACGGCGGGTTTATCATTCCTCCGAAATATAAAGGGCAACATTTGGTGGAATTTAGCGGTGTCGGTTACCAGACGCGAAGTTTGAAAATTGATTTGGGTAGTCATGATGTACTTTCAATTCCATTAAGTCCAAGCAATTTAACGCTGGATGAAGTGATTGTAACGAGTGCGGCGATCAGCTCAAGCAGTAAAAAAATAGCACTTCAATTGCTGTTGTGGGCAAACAGCAATTATTGGAGCCTGCGACGAATGCAATAGAAGGTTTGGCCAGGCTAGTGCCGGGGGTAGCGGCGATTACGACTGGATCGTCTATCGCTAAACCTGTAATCCGGGGGCTATCATCCAACCGGGTTGTGACGATCAGCAATGGTGTCAAGCAGCAGGGAAATCAGTGGGGCGATGAGCACGGGATCGAGATTGATCAATATGGTGCAGATCGTGTCGAAGTATTGCGGGGTGCGGCATCTTTGATGTATGGATCCGATGCGCTAGGAGGAGTGATCAATTTTTTGGAGCCCCTTGTTCCGCAAAGTGGGGAAGTTAAAGGCGAGGTATTATCCAATTATTCGATCAACGGCGGATTAAGTGCCAGTTCTGCTATGTTGACAGGTAATCAAAATGGATTTGTCTGGAGAGGAAGAGGAACTTATAAAAATGCTTATTCATTTAAGACCCCTACAGGTTATTTTCCAAATTCAGGTTTTAATGAAACGAATTTCAGCGCCATGTTTGGGCTTAATAAATCTTGGGGTTATTCCCATGTAAACGCATCTTTTTTTCGCAATAATATTGGATTTTATGAACCTGCTTTTGATAGCCAGGGTAATTATATCGATGCTGCAGGGAATCGTTTTACGGATCGAAATTTTAAAAATAGAAGCCTGGAGTTTCCGAAACAGGATATCCGACATACAAAGCTTTCCTGGAACAATCACCTTATTCTAGATCAGGGATCATTAAAATTTGATCTTGGTTATCAGAACAACCAGCGTCGAGAACATGATAATCCCGTTCCCAATCTCTTTTTGGATCTGCATACATTAACCCTTGATGCGAAGTATACTGTCAATGAATTTCAGGGATGGCAGCCAGCTTTTGGGATCAGTGCCGAACATGCTAAAAATTCCAATAAAGGGGCTGAATTTTTGCTTCCCGATTACCAGAGTTTTGGAGCGGGGGCTTTTGGGTATCTTAAAAAGACCTGGGATAACACGACTGTTAATGCTGGTGTGCGCTATGATTATCGTGTCAATGATGGTGATGGATATGTCAAAGATGGCGAAACGTTTGAAAAGTATAAAAATCATTTTTCGAACGTTAGTTTTGCTACGGGTCTAACGCATCAAGTGAGTCCATATATTAATCTAAAAGCCAATTTAGGGAATGCTTTTCGATCTCCCAATCCGGCAGAACTTAGTTCAAATGGTGTCCATGAGGGAACCTTCCGGTATGAAATCGGTAATACGGCTCTGAAGCCCGAAAAAAGTTATCAGGCGGATATCAGTATAGACTACGATCGGGGTATATTCAATGGAAGTATCAGTCTTTATTCTAACCTGATCAAAGATTATATCTACATTTCATCACGGCCTGGTGATGAAACAGCTGATGGGATGGCAATTTACCGGTACGGTCAGGTTGATGCACAGCTGTATGGATTTGAAGGAGATTTTAATATAACCTTATTCCGTTATCTTACTTTTAACAATATATTCTCATACACGTATGCTAAAAATAAAACCCTGGATAGACCTTTACCTTTTATTCCAGCAGGACAGTTTAAAAATAGCCTGAGATATAGCCCGGAAATAAAAGGACTGTCGGCCAGCTATTTAAAAGTCGGTATTGATAACTTTTTTGCGCAACGACGCGTAGACCGTGAATTTGAAACCAGTGTATCGGGATATACTTTGTTAAATGCCTCGTTAGGAACGACGTTTAAGATCAGGGGATTAAATATACAAACGTATGTTGCTGGAAATAATTTGCTTGATAAAAAATATTACGATGCATTGAGCCGTCTGAGACCCGGCAGATTAGATCATCATGACCTCTCATTGGGTGTCTATAATCCGGGGCGCAATGTTACTTTTGGCCTGATTACAGCTTTCTAAAACCACAAAAGTGGAAGTAGGGATGCTTCCACTTTTGTAATCACAATAACCTTTTTTCTCCTTCCATCCAGCTCGTATGAATCAGTTCATAAAAGTATAGTCTGTATATCCTCGGGCATCGCCTCCTCCAAATAAAGTATGATTGTTTGATATATCATTTAAGGGAGCTTCCAATTTAACACGTTGCGGATAATCCGGATTTGTTAAAAATTTCCTTCCAAAACCTATTAAGTCAACCAAATTGTCTTCTAATAGTTTTTCTCCTTCTTCAGGAGTTTTATTTCCTGTTGCAATGATGGTATTTGTGAATTTTTTTCTCAACTCTAATCTAAATATTTCTGGAATTAAGGGTGCATCTGCCCAATCTGCTTCACAGAGATGAATATAGGCAATATCTAATTTATTTAATTCCGCTGCGGCTAACATAATCGTATCAAGTATTTCGGCATCGTCCATATCCTTAAACGTAATGAACGGAGAAAGGCGAACGCCTGTTCTTTCTTTGCCTACAGCCATAATTACAGCTTTGGTAATCTGAATTAATAATCGAATCCTGTTTTCTTGAGTACCTCCATACGCATCGATTCTTTGATTGGAGTTGCTCCGTAAAAACTGGTCAATCAAATAACCATTAGCTCCGTGAATTTCTACTCCGTCGAAACCAGCTTCTATTGCATTTTTTGCTCCTTGTGCAAATTCTTGAATGACCACCTCCATATCTTCTTGCGTCATTTCTCTTGGTTCTTCGACAGGTACAAAGTAGCATCTCCATTGGGTGCACCATCAAATATATAAACATTTGTATCTTTTGCTATTAATGCCGATGGTGCAATAGGTTGTAATCCGTTAACTTTGGAAGATGAAACTCTTCCAACATGCCACAGTTGTAAAAAGATCTTGCTACCGGCATGATGTACGGCTTTTGTTGTTAATTTCCAACCTTCAATTTGTTCTTGGGTATAAATTCCAGGTGTTCTTGCATAGCCCTTTCCTTGTAAAGAAACTTGGGTAGCTTCTGTGATGATAAGTCCTGCAGATGCTCTTTGGGCATAGTATGTTGCCATTAAAGCATTCGGAATATCGCCGGGTTGTGATGCCCTTGAGCGTGTCATCGGAGCCATCAGGAAACGGTTTTTTAATGCTATCCCTTTCAGGATATAGGATTCGAAAAGTTTTGTAAACATTTTATTTCGTTTTGTAAATATTTTATTGATGCTATTGTGATAAAGCTGGGGTAATCTGTATTTCGGGCTAAAATTTTAGTACTACTTTACCGATTGTTTTCCCACTTTCCAATAGACGGTGCGCCTCTTTTAGGTTATCTGCCGTAAATCCTTCTATGGTCTTATTAAGGGTTGACTGTAAAGTCCGGGCATCCAAGAGTTGGGCAATTTTGTTGAGGATATGATGCTGTTCTATCCTATCCTCTGTTTGAAACATGGAACGTGTAAACATGAGCTCCCAATGAAAGCTGACACTTTTGCCTTTTAGCTGACGGAGGTTTACCGGTTCTGTAGGATCGCTGATTGAACCTATTTTTCCCTGTGGTTTGATGAGTGCCACCATCGCATCCCAATATTGATTAACATCTACAAAATCTACAATAATATCTACCGAATCAAAACCGGTATTTCTTACTTCGTTCACTAAATCTTTGTGGTTCACAACATAGTCTGCTCCAAGTTTTTTGCACCATTCAATTGTGTCTGGTCTCGATGCTGTTGCAATAACTTGTAATCCTAAGATGTTTTTAGCCAATTGTATGGCCACGGAACCCACGCCACCTGCACCGCCGATAATCAATATGGACTTACCTTTGTCTTTGTCAAAATCCAGTCGTAAACGGTCAAACAAAATTTCGTAGGCCGTAAGTGCTGTTAAAGGCATTGCAGCAGCTTCTGCAACGCTTATCTTTTGGGGAGCAAAGCCAACAATGCGCTCGTCCACCAGTTGATACTCCTGATTGGAACCATCTTTTGTAATGTCTCCTGCGTAGAAAACATGATCTCCTTTTTTGAAAAGCGTTGCCTTATCTCCAATTTCTTCCACAGTACCTACAGCATCCCAACCAATGATTTTTGGTTCGTTCAAGACGTTTTCTTTTGCGGCGCCTTGTCTAATTTTATAATCGACCGGGTTGATGGAGATGGCCTCGATCTTTACTAAGATATCATGTCCTGTTGGTAGAACTATTTCTTTTTCAAATTCAATGAAGCTTTCTGCTTCGTTGATAGGTAATGATTTTTTAAATCCTATTGCTTTCATTTTGTCTAATTTTGTTTTTAAATAAGTGGTCTGCGGCATAACTGTTGTTATTTATTTGGGTAATCAATTGGTAAAAAAACAAGGCATAAATCATTTGTATACCCATTGCTTCCCAATTTTCAATGGTGCTGCTTCCAAATAGTAATAAAATAATAAGGATAGCACCAGCAACACTTGTGCGATATGTAAATAAGCCAATGATGAGCAGTAATCCAATGAGGAATTCTGCGAAAGGCAAAGCCAGTCCGAATATTTTGATCGAAAGGGAAGGAAGCCAGCTTTTTTGAAAATTGGTCACCATGTTATCACTAAAAGCATCAAGTTTTGGAATACGCGCTAAGCCGTGTCCCAGCATATTGACACCCATTGCTACTCGCAGTAAAGCATAGGCGACCAAAGAATTATTTGTCTTCATATCTGTTTTGATTTATATCGATTTATTTTTTCAATAGTTTTAAATTACAGTACAAAATTAGAGTCGCAAGGCTAGGGGTTTTAGTAAATTTAAATGTTTTTTTTGTATAAATTCATTGTTATGAACCGAATGGGTCTGGATACCGAAGTGCAACAATCTATTGCAGGTGCCAGATCTGATCGCTGGGGTGAAATATTAGGAACGAAGTTATCGGAATGCAGAAAATGATGCTGTAATAAGTATAAACTATTGGGATAGGTGATTAATGCCTGTTGGCTTCACACAAATACTTGATTTTACCGTTAGCAGAACTTTGCTAGCGATACGTTGTTATCATTGCGAATATGCGATGCGGCGTTTATAAGAATTGAGGTATTTCGCGGAAAGGACCTATTTTTAAAATTTTAGCGAAACAATAGTCGAGCTGAAATTTGAACCATATGATCTTTTATTCAACATGAATGAGGAGGAGAGCGAGACTACCTTTTTTTAAGGTTTCCTCATGGAAAAATTGTCGGAGAGCATAATACTTGGATCATCAAGATCGATCATTCGGAGAATATTATTTAAGCTCATGGGAAAATGAAAGTGACCTGTAGGACACAATGTAAAAATCGACCTTCCACAGTATACCGATAGCATATTTGATGGAAAGTAAAATCAGTAGAAAGTTGACGTATAAAATTAATCAATAGCCTTAAATTGTATGGACAATCAAAAATTAAGTTCCATTGCGCTGATCGGTGGGGGGCCAGCCGCTTTATTTATGTTAAAGGAGATTGTCAACCAAAATCTTGCGGTTGAACATATCTCCATTTCGAAAAAATGAACGTTTGGGAGTTGGAATGCCTTATGGTAAATATGGGGCCCGTAAGGAACACTTGGCCAATGTTTCGGCCAACGAAATTCCAGCATTAATTGACGACGTCCCGACTTATCTGTCACGTTATGCTGGAACTGATTTTCCGGATTACTATGCGCATGGTAAATCGAATCCCTATCAGGTTTTACCAAGACTTCTTTTAGGGGATTATCTTGAAAATCAATTTCACCAATACATAGCCTTGGCCATCAAGCGTAAAATAAAGGTGGAGGTTTTTACCGAGACCGAAGTGATTGATCTGGTATATGATAGGGCAAATGAATTTTACTCCGTATTTACGGCCACTGATGTTGAATATGAAGCTGAAATGGTTGTTATCTGTACCGGGCATTATTGGCCCGAAACTTTTGAAGGAAAGATAAAAGGGTGGTACGATTCGCCCTATCCACCTACTAAATTTGATCAAATGACTAACTTTCCGGTCGCTATTAAGGGTGCTTCTCTAACTGCTGTCGATGCCGTAAAGACGTTATCTCGTCTGAATGGCCGTTATATCGTAGAGAATGATCAGGTGAGTTATGTGCTGCATGAAGAATCTCCTAATTTTGCGATCCATTTATTTTCCACAGGTGGTTATCTACCTGCACTGCGTTTTCACTCGGAAGAGGAACCTTATGCGGTATCTTGGTCCATGACACTGGATGAGATTTATGAATACAAAGAGAAAAATGACGGTTTTGTAGATCTTGACTACGTTTTTGAGCGAAATTTTAAATGTCCGTTGCAGAAAAGTGATCCTGCTTTTTATGAAAAGATAAAAGAAATGACGATTGAGGAGTTTGTGGAAGAAATGTTGCGCATCCGAAATGAACTTGACAGTTTTACGCTTTTTAGAGCGGAATATCTCGAAGCAAAAAAATCCATTGACAGAAGGCAGTCGATATCCTGGAAGGAAAAACTGGCTGCTTTCAGCTATGCCATGAACTATCCTGCTAAACACTTCTCTGCAGAAGATATGCTTCGGTTGCGGAGGGTTTTAATGCCGCTCATCAGTGTGATTATTGCTTCTTTGCCTCAGGAATCCTACAGAGAAATTATTGCTTTATATGAAGCTGGTGTCATAGACCATATTCAAGTCGATAAAGCAAGTCAGGTAGACCCTCATCATGATTTCGGTGCTATTTATAGCTACATGGATACTGAGGGTAAACAAAAGAAAACGCATTATCAATTATATGTTGACGGTACAGGACAACAACCATTGGAATTTAATGACATGCCGTTTGAAGGGATCAAAAACGAGGGTCTGATCAGTACAGGATACCTGAATTTTAAGAATAGGGCTGAAGGGGAGAAGTATTTTAACGAAAAGGGTTATCATGTGAAAAGCAGTACTAACAATTTTTATATGCAGGTAAAGGGACTGAGTATTAATGACCATTTTCAGGCACTTGATGCTTTTGGAAGTGCTACTAAAAATCTATTTATTATGGCTGTACCATTTATTGGCGGGCTGAATCCGGATTATTCAGGTCTTGACTTCTGTGACACAGCAAGTGAGCGTATAGTGAAGTTCATAAAGAATAAGGGATAAGATTTTTGTTTTAAGATTATTTGGCCTTTATCCATTCCATTCTGCAGTCTGTTGCGCCGGTATTTTCGTCCAACATTTCTTCGATAATCCGAAAACCGTGTTTCTGATAAAAATGGATTGCTTGTTCATTCAAGGCGTAAACATTTAACGAAAGCTGATCACATTTTGTCTTTATGAACTGCAGAAGTGTAGAACCGTATCCTTCTCCTTGATGAGCAGGACTTATAAATAAGGCTGCAATATGATCGTCTACAACTGATACAAAACCTTTAATACTATTCGATTCATCTTCCAAAATCCATGTCTTACTGGATGGTAAATAAATATCTTTCATCTTTTGAGCGCTATTGATCCAGAAGGATGAATCTATAAAATGATGTGCTTTGATTGAAGCTTCCAGCCAGATATCAATTAAATGACTGTAGTCATCTTGTGCAGCAATTCTTATCATATTAAATTCTTAAGGGTTTTAAGTCGTTCCAAATATTTTAATTTAACGATAGCGTTTTATTGAAATCAATAACCTGCTATTTTATTTTCATTCGCATAGATTTACTAAAGGTTTCAAAACCTTCACGCAGATACAATGCCTCTGCTAGGGTATTTTTTGCCAGTACACTTAGTTCTAGATAATCTGCGTCCTGCTCTTTTGCCCATTGCTTGATGCGGTCAATCATGCTTTTCCAATTCCTTTTCCGCGTATATTCTGATCAACCACAATATCCATTAAATACATGCATTTTAACGGAACAAAACAATTATAGGGCGGGCTTTCCTCTAATTTTGCAATGGCAAAACCTTTTGCCTCCCCATCTATAGTGTAAATGAATGCAACAAAATTATCTGCTGCGGCAACTACTTGCTGAAGAAAAGCTTCATCCTGAAGGGCAGGCTGAAGGTAATCCGGTTCATAGTTTGCCAGCTGTTCAAATAGCAGGGAATAAAGTATTTTTATCTGTGGAAGATCTGCCGGTGTTGCTTTTCTAATATCCATATGTTTTTCGAGCTAAATTAAAATCGATTTCATTATCTTTTTAGCTTTATTTGAGCGTCTGAATGGTCGTGCAAAATTCCTGTAAGGTGTTGATCAATTTGGCAACATGTAGGCCATCGCAAACGGCATGGTGCACTTGTATGGCCAATGGCATAAGGATTTTGTTTCCTTCCGTCTGGTATTTTCCAAAAGTAAAACTGGGGGCAAAATAGTCCGTAAAATCAGCAATATTGAGGTTAAAACTCTCAAAATGAATCCACGGAAGTGCCGAAATATTAAAATGATTTTTGGGAGCTTTTTCAGGGAGGAAGCTCCTGTTGTTTTCATTTCTTTGAAGGACCGCGTTATAGCTGGCTATAAAATCCTGGAAGCTGTCCGTATAGGGTACAGAAAGTGCAGAAAAAGTTTCTGTGTCCTGATGAAGGACGGTATAAACCGGGTTTACAGAATCCCAAATAATCAAGTCACCATCTTTCATTGCCATTTTAAACTCAGGATGTTGGTTCACGGCTTTTGACAGCAGATAAATCATCACAGGATAAAATTTAAATCCCTGTTCTTTTACAAAAGGAATAACCGCTGAAATATCTAATTTAACGGTCAAACTGAATCCGCACTTTATCGCATCACGATAAGCATCAAAGTGTTCCTTCCGGTTCCACTTTTCTATATTTACTGTTTTGTATGCTGTCATGATCGTATTGTTTTTTTAATAGGTGTATTTTTATATGCCTAGTTTGTTTTGAGTTATTGGATACAAGTTACAAAATATGCCAGACAAGAACGAAATGTGAAATTCTACGCCGAGAAATTGTATTTAACGCCACATTATTTAACCACATTATGAAAGTCTGAAACTAGAAAATGCATGTTGCAGAGGATTGGCCGTGTGGTTGTAATACAGCTAAATCATTATCGCCATTCAGGTATCAACTTGATATTTTTCTCATCAGCGTTTCCAAGGGGCCATTCTTATATTTTGTCTTCCATATTTTGCTGAAATAGTAACTGAAGATAAAATATACTATAGAGAATGTCAATATCCACAAGGGGTGTACAGAAGCTGTTTGATTGATCTTTGCTCCATAGGGTTTACCGGAGAGGAGTGAAAAAATAATCATTCCGATGGTTAAGTGCGCGATGTAATGGGTGAGGGTCATTTGCCCAGTTGTTGCTAAATTTTGGATAAATTTATTTTCTAAGAAAAACGAACTGCTATACATGAAACCTGCGATCAGCATCAGTCCAAAACCTATTGTGCTCAACAAAAATGGTAAAAGGGGAGGAAGGTAATCTGCAGTAATGATCTCTATCAATTCTTTATTGGTAAAAATATTTTGAGCGCAGATCTGTAATATGGTAACGGGTATAAAAAGTGCGGCTCCTAATAGAAATACCCTTTTTTGGTGATCAATAATGTCCAATTTAATCTGCCGAGATACATTCCGGTGGTAAAATAGGCTATCCAAGGAAAAACACTGTTCCAGCCATTGTAAAATGTGTTTCGTATAAATCCCGGTATCGACCATAGATCGGTATATTCAAGCGTATCAAAGTTCCATCCTTTTTCGAATGGAATAATAAGCATTAACACATGGAAAACTAAGATTGATAGAATACTAGCGATCAGGTAATATCTTGTGGGTAAAAATAAAAGAAAAGTGGCAATGAATAGGTATAATCCATAGAAATGCAGGATATCTGCTGGCCACCATATGCTGAGCAACAATCCTAAAACGAATAGGAACAATGCTCTTTTTAAAACAATATGTCTTAGTTTTTTCTTCTCCTCGTGCGTATAATGTGGTCTATTGGTCATCAAAGCTATTCCCATTCCTGCAAGCATGACAAATATAGTACTTGAATTTCCACTGAAAAGCGATAGAAATTTTCCGACCGGACTTGTGTCGTTATAACTCCCAAACACCATATTAAAGTTGACAATATACATTCCAAAAATGGCATATGCTCTAGCTAAATCAAACCCAATAATTCTACTTTTGTTACCCACAATATGGAATGTTTAAATGAAAATCAAATTTCTAAGATTGAATCTACATTCCATTTGACTTACGTCAAATAATCAAATTTTGGATCTGATTCTGCTCAGCGTTTCCAGGGATATGCCTAAATAAGAAGCAATATAGGTAAGTGGAACTTCAAGAATAATGTGAGGCTGTTGCCGGAGTAACTGTAAATATCTCTCAGTTGCATTGCGTGTTCGAAATTCAAATAACCTTTTTTCGAGCCACATCGCATAATATTCTGTCATCATCAGATCAAGTTCAACCAGTTTTGGGAACTTTGCTTTAAGTATCTGAAATGATTGCGCTTCGGTCTGGTAAACGGTTACATCTGTGACGGCTTGAATAAATTCTTTACTGGGTTTTTGAAGTACATAGCTATCAAATGAAACCGCAATATCATGTTCAAAAATAAGCTCGGTTGTAATTTCCTTCGTATCATTCCAATAGAATTTTCGTAGAATTCCCTGTTCAATCCAGAAACTATACCGACATAGTTTATCTTGATGTAAGAGAAATTCCCCTTTTTTATATCTTTTTAATTCTCGAATATTTTCTAAAGCGGATAAGGTTTCAGAATCTAAATTTTGAATCAGTTCATCTATTTTTTTGAGTTGTATTTCTTCGGTCATATCCGCATGGTCTTTTAAATCCCCATAAATCCAATTAAAGTCCCATTGTCTTCATATCCAAATAGTTTAACATGTTCAAAATAACTTGGGATATGTTCTTTATAATAATTGAAATCTTCTTCTTTAAGAAAATCGTGTGTATTTGATACTGCACTCTCCCATATTTTTATCAGAGTGGGATAATCTGTTATGTTAATTTTTCTAATCATGCTCGTATATATTAGTGAACAAAATTCTGTTATTTTTTACAGTAAACGCTGAACTCAGGTTAAAAAATGTACTTATATATGCCGCTTAAAGCTTGAGGGGTAATATCCTGATAAGAGGCAATATACTTGAATGGGATATAATTTAATACACGATCCTATTCATAGTGTGATTATCTAAACCTGATAAAGTTAATGTTTATTGCTGTTCTCTGTTGCGATTCCTTTGATCTGTGCAGTTTTCCCAAGGATATGTGTCAGTTATTATCGGTTGAAGCATGCTAACTTTGAATCATTAAAATGTTAGAATGATGGCACAGGAAAATCATAATCTCAAAAGTAGGTACAGCCAATCATTAAAGAGAAATATATTTTATAAAATAACAAGCGCATGAACATCCTATCACAATACATCAGTTATTCCATATTTATCGGCGTTGGTGCCACGATTTTTATGGATTTGTACGCTTTATTTATCAAAACTGCTTTTAAAATTCCCTCTTTGGATTATGCTTTTGTAGGGCGTTGGATAGGTCATTTTAAACAGAGTGTCTTCGCTCATAAAAACATTGTGCATGCTGAAAAAATCACTGGTGAAAGGGCTTTGGGCTGGACTGGTTGTACCAACCTACATTTTTAGTTTGTATAAATGTCGGAGTTGCGACTACTGCTGCTCCTTGGTTTATGATGCAGCCTGCGTTTGGTTTTGGCATCGCCGCATCTAAAACTCCTAAGCCCTTCACGGCGCGATTAAGAAGCTACAGGCACATGCTATATATGGTTTGGATTATATATAACCCGCATTATTTTTGAGTAAGCTCATTTTATAACCAGATATTATTATAATCGTAAGTTTTTATTATCTGTACGGAGCGTGAATAACCGAGTCGCTAAGCGCTATACTTCTTGCAGTTTATATTTCCTGAGATCAACAGTGAGTAATTGATCGGTGCTGACCTGAAAGTAGCGCGATAGCGCTAAGAGTACATCTAGAGGCGGAGCGGTTTTCCCAATTTCATATTTCGCATAAGAATCTCTTGTAACAGCTAGTTCAGCAGCAATTTTTCCTTGTGTAAGTCCGGGTATCTGCATCCTGAGGTACCTGATATTATCAGACAAAATCGATAGTGTTGACATTTTGTGAATATTAATCACATCAAATGTAAGGATAAATGTGAAAAATATTAGCATTTTTACTAAATAATTTAGTGAAATGAATAGAGCGATTGTACATATGGATTTGGATACCTTTTTTGTATCCTGTGAGCGGCTGGTAAATTCGCAACTCAACGATATTCCGTTGATTATTGGTGGAGGGGATCGGGGAGTGGTTTCTTCCTGTAGTTATGAAGCAAGAACTTTGGGGTGCGGTCTGCGATGCCGATGAAGATGGCATTACGGCTCTGTCCTCAGGCCAGGGTAGTAAAAGGGGATATGGAATTATATTCCAAGATGTCCCATACGGTGACAGAAGTGATTGAAGAAAGTGCTCCAGTAATGGAGAAGGCTTCTATCGATGAGTTTTATCTTGACCTGACCGGGATGGATAAATTTTTCGGGGCTTATAAGTGGACCAATGAACTGGGAGCCAAAATTGAAAAGGAAACTGGTTTGCCCATCAGCTATGCTTTATCTGTTAATAAAACGGTCAGTAAAATCGGCACAGGCGAATCCAAACCTCATGGTCATCGTGAAATACCTTCAGTGGGTGTTCATTCTTTTCTTAATCCGCTATCCATTAGAAAGATGCCGATGGTGGGGAATGCTACTTTCCAGCTCTTATCACGAGTTGGGATCCGTACAATAGGTACATTGTCCGAAATTCCTGTTGAAGTGCTGCAGCAGATGATCGGGAAAAATGGGGTCGATTTATGGAAAAAGGCAAATGGGATTGATGAAACTCCTGTTATGCCTTATTCGGAAAGAAAATCGATTTCCAAGGAAAGAACTTTTAATAGCGACACCACGGATATTCGTGTCGTGAAAAGCCTCATCTCGGGTATGGCCGAACAGCTGGCTTACCAGCTGCGCTGTGAAAAATGGTTGACTTCCACCGTAGTAGTCAAGATCAGGTACTCTAATTTTGATACGGAAACGAAACAATGCCGTGTCACTTATACCTCTGCAGATCATACACTGACAAGGATCGCTTTAGAACTTTTTGATAAAATTTATACCAGACGGATGCGTCTTCGATTGGTGGGACTTCGGTTTACTGATCTGGTGCACGGAAGTTACCAAATGAATTTGTTTGAAGACAATACACAGCTTATCAATCTGTATCAGGCAATGGATGCCATCAAAATGCGCTATGGCAGTGATGCGGTGGGGAGGGCAGTAGGTTTTAATTTTTCAACTTAATTGTCTTATGTTTCTTAACTGCCACTCTTTTCACAGTCTTCGTTATGGAACACTTTCCATAGAGGAGCTCGTAGAGCAGGCCGCCGTCTTGGGGTTAAAGGAGCTTGTGCTGACGGATATCAATACCATTTCGGGCATCTATGAATTCAATAAGAAATGTGAAGAAAAGAACATCAAACCGATTGCTGGTATTGAAGTTCGCAGAGGAAGTGAGCTGCTTTATATTACCATTGCAAAAGAGTTTCAGGGTATCGGAGAGGTGAACCGGGTTTTGACTTCCTATAATTGCGATGGGATTGACCTGCCGGCACAGCCTGATTTTCCGAACTGTTTTGTGATCTATCCCTTAAGCAATATTCCTGCGCAGCTCCATGAAAATGAATATATCGGCATCCGGGAGGAAGAACTGAATAGCTTGTTCCGTAAAGAGTATCAGGCGCTGATTGCAAAGATGGTGATCCTGCAACCTGTGACTTTCACAACGAAAAAGGAATTTAATCTACACCGGATACTGCGAGCGATTGACAACAATATGCTGCTGTCGAAATTGCCGAAAAGTGAAATTTGCAGTAAATCGGAGTACTTGAGGTCGGAACAATCGCTATTGGAGGCTTATCAGCATTATCCGCAAATCATTGCGAATACCAAAATATACTTTCGGTATGCCAGTTCAAATTTGCGTTTACCACACGGAGAAATAAAAGACACTACAAGGGATCAAAGGAGCACGATATCAATAAATTAACAGCACTGGCTTATGCAGGACTGGAAAGACGCTATGGCAAGGATCATGCAATAGCGAAACAGCGTGTTGAAAAGGAACTGCAGGTGATCGATGAATTAAATTTCAGCGGTTATTTTCTCATTACCTGGGATATCATCCGCTATAGCAACAGCATGGGTTTTATGCATGTGGGTAGGGGAAGCGGAGCCAACAGCATAGTTGCATATTGCTTGGGTATAACGGATATCTGTCCTTTGGAACTGGATCTTTACTTCGAGCGATTTCTAAATTTAAACCGAAAAAGTCCGCCCGATTTTGATATTGACTGGAGCTGGCAGGAGCGGGATATGATATTGAAATATATCTTTGACCGCTATGGAAAAAACCATGTTGCTTTTTGTGGTACGAATGTCGAATTTAAGTACCGTTCCATTATTCGTGAGATGGGTAAGGTATTTGGTTTACCGAAAGAGGAGCTCGATGAACTGACCAAAAATCCGGAAAAAGTTTTTAAAGATCAGGTGGTCCAGAAAGTGCAGGAGTATGGAAAGTTATTGGAAAAGTTTCCCAATCAGCGCAGCATGCATGCCTGTGGGATTATTATCTCTGAAGAACCGCTTACCAATTTTACGGTTCTTGAAATGCCTCCCAAAGGTTTTCCGATCGTGCAGTGGGATATGCATGTTGCGGAGGATATCGGTTTTGATAAATTTGATATTCTGTCGCAACGTGGGCTCGGGACTATCAATGATACGGTGAAATTATTGGAAGAAAAACGGGGAATTAAAGTAAACATTAGGGATACGACGCTTTCCAAGGATGAAGCTCTATGTAATGAATTTTTAAGCCGGGGGAAAACGATCGGATGTTTTTATATTGAAAGTCCTGCGATGCGCGGTCTGCTACGAAGATTGAAATGTGATAATTATAAGGTGCTGGTGGCGGCATCATCGATTATACGTCCCGGTGTAGCGCAAAGTGGTATGATGCGGGAATATATTTTTAGGCATAATAATCCAGATCAGTTTGAATATTTTCATCCGATATTTGAAGAACAGCTCGGTGACACCTATGGTATTATGGTTTATCAGGAAGACGTGATTAAAATTGCACTCCATTATGGCGGGGTTTCTGCTGCTGATGGTGATATATTGCGTAGGGCCATGAGTGGAAAAGGCAGATCGCGTAAGGCGCTTCAAAAAGTAAAGGATGATTTTTTTGAATCTTGCAGGCAACAGGGCATCCGGAAGAACTGAGTACAGAAATCTACCGGCAGATTGAATCTTTTGCTGGATATTCATTCTGTAAGGCGCATTCTGCTTCTTATGCCGTGGAGAGTTACCAGAGCTTATACCTCAAACTCTATTATCCTCTTGAATTTATGGTATCTGTCATCAATAATATGGGCGGTTTCTACAGAACGGAAGTGTACATCCATGAGGCCCGCATGTCTGGCGCCAAGATACTGAATCCATGCGTGAACAGGAGTGAGCAGCAGACTACCATCTATGGTGATGAGGTTTATCTGGGATTTATGCATCTGGAGAAAGTGGAAGCGAAACTTGGCCGGTTGATTCCTGAAGAAAGGATCAGAAATGGGGAGTATCGCTCTTTGGAAGATTTTATTAAACGTATTCCGATCGGTATTGAAACCTTGCAGATTTTGATCTTTATTGGAGCTTTTCGGTTCAGCGGTGTACCCAAAAATGAGCTATTGTTAAAATCAAGGGTGCTGCTCGGTGATTTTAAACCTGGACGTCGCGCTGAAACCTTATTTGAGGAGCCTGTCAAGCATTTTAAATTTCCGGAATTGAAACGCAACATCTTTGAGGATGCTTTTGACGAGATAGAAATTTTAAGTTTTCCGGTCTCATGTACGCCCTTCGATCTGCTGCAGACAAAGTATAGGGGAACAGTGATGGCTAAAGATCTTATCCAACATCATAAAAAGGAGGTCAAAATGCTTGCTTATCTGATCTCACGGAAGCATGTACCTACAAAAAGGGGAATCATGTATTTCGGAACCTGGGTGGACAACAATGGTGATTATTTTGATACGGCTCATTTTCCGGACTGTCTGGAACGGTATCCTTTTCAAGGGGGCGGATGCTATTTACTCTTAGGAACGGTAGAAGTGGACTTCCATTTTCCGACCATAACCATAACGAAGATGGCAAAGATGCCTTTTATTCCTGATCCACGTTACTCACATGATGAGGAAAAGAAGTATGAAGCGCAGGAACGTATGAGAGAAGATGTCAGCATGACTTTTAGAGCTCCTTACCCACAAGAACATGAGATTGGGCTGCCCAGGATGAAAACAGTGAAGGAGTAACAAAGTTGAGCTGTGACAATTTAAGTTGTGAGTAAATCAGTCAGTGATATGCGATATGAGGATATAAAAGGTAAACCCAGGGGAGTAAATCAGATAAACGAGTGTGAACCGAAGTGGTTTTGATTCATTTAGCGTCCCTGTTTTGGAAGGAGATAGGGCGATCTGCAGTTTATTTTAGCCTACCCTTTTTTGGGGGTAGGCCAATCAATGGTTGCTAGGCTGTGTTAGGCTTGTTTTTAGAGGATGTTGCCGAATCGTCCAGATCCTTATTGAGCTGATCGATAATAGCCATCAGTTTATTTTTCAGAATACGAATCTCATGATGAAGTTTGGTTTTGTCAAACTTGCGGTGCTGTGCTTCGGTCATCTTTATCCCATTGGCTGTATAAATAGGATTTACAAAGTTTTGTCCCCCCAGTTTTTTAGTTTCCCCTTTTGAAAATTTCACTTTTTGAAAATAGTGGTGGTATACGGTAAGTCCTCCCGCGGTTAAATTACTAAAGATACTCCTGTTCTCATCGCTGTCGTAATTGCTGGATGCGGGTATTTCGCCTGTGCTGCTGATCTTTTTTTTGACATATTGGATCAGTTTTTTAGATAAACTATTACTTTTGCTGTCAAATTGTACCGTAGAATAGCGTGCCACCTGTTTCAATTTGAACAGGATATCATTCAGATAGTTCCGTTGTTTATCTATGTCGGCTATATCTTCTAATGTTTTATCCAGCAACTCAAAACATTGATTGAGAAAACCGATGTGATTGAAATTTATACTGATCATAAATTTAATAAAGCAATGGTTATAATCCCTGTCCCACGTATCGTGGGCAATGTGTCTGAGTACCCGTAGAAGTTTGATGAAAAATAATTGTTGCTCATAGCTGAGGTTCCGTCCGGGCGCACGGAACTGATCTTCCAATACGTGCTGAATCTCAATTAGAAAGCATTCGGAAACATCTTTTTCTATTAAAGTAGCTTTTAGAGCAGGAAACTGCTCCATGATTTCTGTTTTTAAGACATGAAGGTGAAATTGTGTAAGCGATGCCTGTGGGTCCATATCCTTGCTATAGCTGGTTTCAATATGGACCAGGAATTGGTAGTATTTGAGAATTGTTTCATCGGCCTGTTTATGTTTATAACGGTAGAGCTCATCCAACAAATTGCATAACTGGCTATAGGACAGCCTGAATGATTTGCGTGTTAGTAATAATATTTCTTTGTTGCCATGTCGTAGAACAAATTCTTGTTCTAACTGGAAGATGATAGCAAGAAGGTTTTGATCGGCTTTAACATGTTCTTCTTCATTTAAATGTGGAATGCCATAATATAGTATGGCTCTCTCCAGCTTCAGTAATACTCGGTTCATAGCTGCTATAATTTGGTTTAACTTAATTTTCTTACACTTAAAGATACAATATTTCTTTTGGAAAAACCAGTAGATCGTGTTAAATTCTTGATGTTGGGAAAAAATATTTTACATCAATCCTAGAAATGATGCCTGGAGCTCTGTTATGAGGGAATTAGATCATTTGACCCCGATATTGTTTATGTAACAAATAGAGCTTCTCAAAAAGAAATACTATCATTTTATTGATATTCAATATAGAGTGACAAGTGACGAAGTAATGAGTGACGGAGTAACCGGTAATGAGTGACAGAGTAACCGGTAATGAGTGACAGAGTAACCAGTAATGTAGTGACGGAGAAATCAGTAATGTAGTGATAAGTGAAGTAGGGGTATAAATAACAAAGTCCATCTCGTTTGAGATGGACTTTGTTGGTGGTGCCAGCTGGATTC
>NZ_ASZT02000099.1:0-19679 GCF_001006065.1 Sphingobacterium sp. IITKGP-BTPF85 | reverse complement strand
AAAGCCGTGATCTCAATTGATCACGGCTTTTTTACTGCATCATTTTTAGCTATTACTGCCAAATCTTAACCTGTTCAAATAAACCATATCCTTCTTGATTATTGGTTGCAATCTGATATAGTCCTACGCGTAGTTTTTGTCCTCTCCAATCGGAGCGCAGAAATGGGGTATTGGGAAGATCAATCCAGGTAATACCATCCTGAGAACTGCGAAGAAAGAAATAATCATCTATTTTTTGTATTTGGATATAAGGAAAAAATTGTAACCCTGTCCCATTATTTCCTTCTTGATGAGTTTGATAGCCTATACTTCGCGCTAAATTACCCAAATTCCAGCCCGTTAATACCGTATTATTGATATAAGAATTAAATTGTTCGCCTGCCTGTATCATGATACCAGCTTCACTGGAAGTGCGGCTTTTTTCGGCTAGTCCAGCGACATCTTTTACATGAACTTGAATGGTGAAATCTCCTTCCAATTCTCTATATACAAATGGAGGTAATAGTTTTGCATCGCCCCATTTAGTATGCTTAGAGCCTAACGTCCATTGTCCGTCAACTCCACTGATGCGAACTTGTGTACTATCTGGATAAGTACCGACTTGACAACCATCCCAATAGGGAATTTCTTTTTGTCCCAAATCAAATGTTTGGGTAACAGATGGAGCAATCAACAGCGGTTTGGACTTCGGGATATCAACCACTAATGCTTTACTCACATTTCCGAACTCATCTTTGCAAAAATTGAAATAGTCTTGCCCACATGTGCGCGATCGAATAAATGATAAGGTTCTTGAATCCAACCCGTATCGTATTGACCTGTAGAAAATAGATACAACAAGTCAGACCGATCTCCACGGATCTGTACAAATATATTGTTATCATTGATCCAATACGGATTAACCGCAGTAACCGGTACATAATTATTCAGATCAGCGGCACTTTTAGCTTTCCATGTCTGATAGTTTTCGTGCATCTGATCTAACGAAAATTTTTCAGGATAAGCATTGAAAAAATGAACAGCATGTTTCAATTCAAGTTGATCATTTTTTATGCGCAACAGTCTATTCATCTGTTTCACCTGATCTTGTTTTCCATTTTTATAAAATAACGTTTTTCCCTGATCGCATATTGCCAAACCGTGATTCCAAGCTTGACCATCAAACCAGTCAAAAGCTAAGGTATAGGATGGTTGAACAATAATACTAGACAATGCAGAATCTTTCAATTCACCCATTTAAGGGCAGTACGATTGCCTTGTAAGAGCACTTCTCCATAAACTACAATGTCATGATGTTGACTGGATCCCTGATTTCTTACTTTGTTGATTTTACCGATAGCAAGATCATCTGTCTGTATTGCGAAAAACATATTTTCAGCATGATAAAAAGTCTCCTTTTCCTTTATTAATGTAGCAGAGAGATCCACATTAGCTACCTTAAAATCTGCCAGATAACCTGAAAAATGCTGATCCAAAAGATCCGATGCGCCTACCACAAAATAATCTGCAGGATTAACAAATAACATTCTGTTTTCTTCTCGTTGCAACTGTCCGTCCACATAAATACGTTCCATATAACCATCAAATGAAATTATGATATGGTGCCAATGATCTGCTAGCGGTAGCGTCTTAAAACCCATATCAGGCCAGGCACCATGGATAACAGCTCCGCGCTGCGCATCTGTTCCATAACCGAATATTGCTTTGCTAATATCTTGATTGCCTTTAGACCACGCTACGACGTTTTCAAATCGATCTATGTTAGGATTGTTTATCCACATAGATACGGTGTAAGGACTATTACCGGCTAGCGATTGAGGAACTGTAAATGTCGAACGAAGTGAAGCTGAACCATTTAAGAAAAAGGCTTTCTTCCCTTGGTAATTCTTGACATAAACGGGTTTTTCACTATCTAAACTTCCTTTTAACAAGCCCTTGTTTTGGATCGTTGTGATGCGCTCACCTTCACGATAATCCAACGCATCTAAATGGATTAAAGAACCAAAAGTCTTCTCATTAGGAGCCATATTTTGCGGGGCTGACCATACCGTTTCTTCCATGAGAGGCTTATCATAAACTTTAATATTCCATACTCCACGAGGCAAACCCGCTAATTGTGTATTCAATATATGGAGACGGACATATCGTGCCGCTACATTTCCATGCGACAATACTGGACTTGCCCAACGGTTATTGTTAGACTGATCATCATACGGTGTCCAATTTTTAGCATCTGTTGAAGTTTCTATCCGGTATTGGTAAGCATAAGTAGGATATTCGAATTGAATGGCAACAGTCTGTACATCTGTTATTTTTTCCAGGTCGATCATGAGCCAGGCGGTTGATGATTGTCTTTTGCTCTCCATAAAGTTCCGTTATTGTCATCAACCAAAAAGGACGCCCTAAAATCTTCATTATAAAAAGAAGAGACCACCACAGGCTTTCCAAACGCTCGATCCTCCGGATAAGATTTTTGTTTGATGAGATCAGCAATTCCTTCATGCGTAGGAACGACTTTTTGTATATCCCCCTCAGGTGTAAAAAAAAGCTCATCTACTGCAATTTGCCTATGAAAACCACCACCTGAATGCGGATTGTTATGCCTGTGATACACGATGTAATATCTACCTCCTTCTTCCAGCACACTATGGTGCCCAGGACCATGTATTGTACCATCATCATTTGTTACCAATATGGGATTATCGGCCGGATATTCAAATGGTCCCATCGGTCCTACCGTACTTTTTACATATTGGACGCGGTAAGTATGATCTTCGCAATGACCAGATGAATACATCATATAATATATACCATTGCGTTCAAACATAAATGGAGCTTCAAAAAAGTCTTTTGCCACTGTGTTGGGGATCAACTCAATTTTTTCAAAGCTCTTCATGTCTTGCCCCATTAAGCCTACAGCGCAGCCATGGTCTGGATAAATACCCCAAGTACCCCAATACATATAAATTTTTCCGTCCCGATCCGTAAATGTTTGACCATCCAAGGTAATCACTCCAGGAATCATATAATTGGGTATAATAGATTTACCGTTATCAACCAAAGATGTCCAAGGCCCAACAGGTGTATCTGATACCGCACCGAATATCTCAACAGGCTGACTATAATACAGATAATACCTTCCGTCATATCCTTTTGTCATATCGGGAGCCCAATACCAATGCGTATTAGGCCAGTTCATGGGTTGTATAGTCCAATTCTTAAAATCTGTGGAGGTCCATGCCTGCGATGGACCAGCGCCCCACCCATTCCCATCAGTTGTAGCGTAAATATAGTAGGTGTCGCCTATTTTTTTGATTGTAGGATCAGCAAAATACCCTGGCAATAATGGGTTCATAGCATGAGGTGCTTCATACTTTTTTAATGACTGAGCAGATCCAGCTCCCATGATAAGGGAGAAAAAAGCTGAAAACAAAATTTTTTTCATAGTCTGTATGTATAATAAAGGGGTACATCGTCAAGCAAAGTACCCCTCAGATTTTTTAGCATAATTTGCACTTATTTCAACGTAACATCCAAATAAACAGAGTGTCGTCCGTAGGTATCATAGAATGGTTTAAAATCAACTCCATCAATCTTGAACGCTAAACGCTGCGGATCTCCCGTTATTGATTTGCTGATATCCTTTGCATCCAAAGACACTTTACGCCAATCTTTTCTCGCTTCCGGTTCTTGAGCCGCCAACAAGATAGGTCCATAAAATAAACTGGCAATATTCTGTTGATCCATGACCGGATCTAAATAAAATTGGAAAGGCATTTTCAGCGTAATGCGATCACCATTCTTCCAATGGCGACTCAATTTCAAGTAAGAACCTGGCTTTGCCTGTACTTTTTGATCTTTACCGTTAATAGTCACATAAAATCCTTTGGTTGCCCAGCTCGGCACACGGATATGAAGATCAAATTTACCATTTCCATTTATGGTCAGCTCGGTCTCGTCTTGTTTTGGAAAGCTGGTCTTCTGTTCCACAGTCACCTTACGTTCAGTCCAGTCCAAAGTAGAAGGAATAAATAGATTGACATATAAAGCTTGATCATCCTTGCTTTTAAAATAAATACTATTCTGCAATTTGGTACTACTTTCTATTGCGGTACCATTACAACACGTAAAGCCTGTCATATTGGGGTTTCCAAATTGCTTTATTGCTCCTGGTCTCAGTGGCACATGGTACGTATTCGCTGGAGTATTTTCAGCAACAGAAGCTAAAATATGGTTATACAATCCACGTTCATAGTAATCCATATATTCAGCACGTTGATCAAAAAGAAACAGGTTGCTCGTTAATTTAAGCATATTATAAGTCGCACAAGTTTCATTCTGTCCACCTTCAGAAAAACCATTTTCATATAACGTCGCCGGTTCTGCTGTAAAAACTTCAGCATTAGCCGGATTGCGTGCACCCGCAACCCCACCTATGCTGTACATGTAGTCATTGACAGCTTTATACCAGAAATTGTCTGCTACGCGGTAATATTCAGGTAGGTTTGAAACTTGGTATAGCTCGATACTCCCCACAATTTGTGGAATATGTTGATTGGCATGCAACCCCCGAAAAGTATCGACATTCTTCGCCAATCCATGTGCATGCTGCGCATTGCCAAAGAACATATCGATATTGTCAAACAATTGAGCAGTTTTCAAATAGTGTTCCTTATTGGTGATGCGGTAGAGATGCGCCATTGTCTCATTCATTCCTCCAAATTCACCTGCAATGTAAGTATTCCATACCTTTATCAGGGTCTCCTTAGGCAATTGACTAAGACGCGCATGCACCCAGTCTGCCATTCCTGTTGCCACTTGAAGCGCCTTTTCATTGCCGCCTACCTCATAAATATCAATTAAGCCGGCCAAAATTTTATGTAAGGTATAATAGGGAGCCCAAACTTGCGTTTTCTGTCCCCCATATTTCGCACCCTTTTCCAACATAATAAATTGATCGGGTGGATAGGCGCTAATATAACCTACACCCCAATTCCAATAATCCGTACGGATACCTTCTTGACTCAGATCAGAGTCATAGGTTGATTTGCCTAGACCGTAAGGTACAGCAGTCGGATCAGCTATAGCCACGGCATCTGCTTGTTGTGGTTTGCCCGACAATTGTGCCAGTTCGTATAGGCTATTGACCATATACGTCATTTTCTCTGCAAAGTTAGCGTGCAAAGTTTTATCATATCCAGTACTCGCATAGGCCTGTGCAATCGCAGTCAAATAATGACCCGTAGCATGGCCTCTGAGTTTGGTATCCTGACTATCCCAGACCCCTAAAGGTTTAGCACCTTCAGGCTGTCGTTTCCCAAATGCATCACGAAACATATAGAGAAAAGAGTTGGGATCAGTCGTCGCTAATGTGTTGATAAATTTATCCCGATTTTCAATGAATTTCGTTTCTTGATTTTGCGCATCAGCTTGCAAGGAAACCTGATTAAGATCAAAAACTTCCAGCTTTAAGCTTGGTGCAGCATTGGTCTTGCTTGACTTTACAGTCACGATTGCTTTAGGTTGTAAATCTGTTCCCGGAACTCGTCCTGTAATGGTATAACGTCCAGCTTCCAAGACGGTACTGTTATCATTTGGCGAAGGCCACAATACCCGTACTTTAGGACCAACCATCTCCTCTTTATATGTTCCCTGTATATAACTTGGTAAACGTGGTAAATCTCCTAATGCGGTTTCCACCTGTATATCTGGCACAGCAACTAAGTAAGCATTATAGAGTTGTGCTTGGGTCAATGGAAACTCCGGTAGGTTATCCTCCACTTTCGTCACATTTACGTCGCGATTACTTACTCCACGTTGTGAATTGGTATAAATTCCAGTAAGCTGATTTTTACTCAGCGGAACACGATAGATCCGAAAATCATGCAACATGCCATCCAATGACGGAGATCCTGTCAAAAATGATTTTCCGATATACAATTTGTTCTTATCTCCAGAAGATCCAAAAACTTCGGTCAACTCACGCGGTATCTGCTTAGATTCCCCAACAAGCACAGCATCCACATAAGTCTTCATCGTTTTAGCCGGAATATCCACCACGATCGTCAGGTAAACCCACTTGTTCAATACTAATGCTGGAGAAACCGCTCCTTTTTGATTATTTTTCCCTGCTGTTATTAAACTTTGGAAACCATCTTGAATGGTCGTGCCAAAAGGAGCTGCAAAGAAATGTTTATGCACATCCTTTCCAAAGTCAAAAAAGACTTGATTTTTTTATCCGAACGCAAATAAACCCAACCTGAGATACTTAACGACTCCATATCGGTCAATGCATCAGCAGGGATCTGTATAAAATCATTACTTTCTCCCGTCAACGACAATACTTTTCCAAACCGCTTATCGTTGATAAATGCAGCATTCCGTCCAGCTGTGGCATGCAGATTATTTCGAGACCAATCTTTCAAATCTCCATTAAATACATATCGTGCGATCATTCCAGTTTCGCCGATTCCATCCAATATCTGATCCCCATTTTGAGCCTGCACTGGGCTGAACCCTTTCGTTAGGATCGTAGCAACGAGGATAACACGTAAAAAAAGTGTAACTTTTCATGTCTAAATCATTCCTTTATGAGCTCGCAAGCTCGGTTTAAGTTATAAAGGCGATGAAGCTTCAAATTATTTCCTGAGCTCACAAGCTCAATTTTCATTCTGTCTATGTTCAACAACATGCAAGCAACCGTTAAATCTATCTATAATCACAAAAATTAATTTTTCGATCTTATCTATGTGCATGCCTGTCTATGCCAATCGTTTTACGATCGGCATAATGATAAGATACTCCTGTTTTGGTTTAAAACAATTATCAGTCAGCGCACTTTCGCTAATAAGCCGTCCATGCTGGAGGTTCTACTCCAAGCAAGTGTTTCACGAAATAATCGCGACGTTTCTTTTCTCCAAAATCACCACCAGAAGCATGCCCCATTCCCGGAACCATAATGAAGTCGTGGTCTTTACCATGTTTAATCAACTGATTAACGAACTGATAAGTCGATGCAGGATCCACATTATCGTCTAACTCACCCACGATCAATAGCAACTTTCCTTCTAATTTATATGCATTTTCGATATTAGAGCAAGCTGCATATTCAGGTCCGATCGGCCAGCCCATCCATTGTTCATTCCACCATATTTTATCCATACGATTATCATGGCATCCACAAGATGAAACCCCTACCTTATAAAATTCAGGATGAAACAAGAGTGCTCCAGCAGAAGACTGACCTCCAGCAGAAGTACCATAAATACCGACTTTTTCAATATTCATATAGGGATATTTAAGCGCGGCAGCCTTCATCCAGGCAATACGATCAGGAAAACCAGCATCTTTTAAATTTTTCCATGCCACATCTTGAAATGCCTTCGAACGATTGGATGTTCCCATTCCGTCGATCTGCACCACAATAAATCCCAATTCCGCAAGTTCAGTAAGTCCTGAAGGATTAGCGGAAAATGACTTGGGTACAAAAGAACTATGCGGACCAGCATAGATATATTCGATCACTGGATATTTTTTGTTGGGATCAAAATTTCTAGGACGAACAATAATGCCCCAAATATCGGTTTTACCATCTCTAGCCAGAGACTTAAACACTTCAGGTTTGCGCCATCCCGTGGCTTCCAGATCCGAAATATCAGCTTGTTCCAAATCCATGACGATCTGCCCATCTACAGCGCGTCGTAAGACTGTCTTTGGCGCTTGATCAACACGAGAGTAGAGATCCACAAATAAGGTTTGATCGTTATTGAATGTTGCTTGGTGATTTGCCGGTTCCGAGGTGAGTTCTTTCATGCCCTTACCGTCAAGGCCAATCGAATAGTAACGGATTAAATAGGGATCCGATCCCTTATCCATACCACTCGCCTCAAAAATAATTTTTTGCTATCCTCATTGACGTTAACGACTTTACGCACCACCCAGTTTCCTCTGGTAATCTGATGTTTCAATGCTCCAGTTCTGGCATCGAACAGATACAGATGATTCCACCCATCGCGTTCAGAAGCCCAAATGATGTCATCTGTTTTTTTAAGATCATTCCGATATTTCTTTCCACTATAATCAATAAATGTTGCGGTGCGCTCCGAAATAATGACTTTTGTTTTTCCGTCCACAGCATTCAATTCCAGCACGTCATACCGTTGATGACCACGTTGGTTATATTCAAATGTGATTCCAGTATTATCCGCCTTCCATACCAGTGCAGACAATGAAAATTGATTGGCGACCTGGGCAGGATCTACAGTTATCACCCGACCATCCATCACATCAATAATAGTTGGATAATATTGTGACAAAGCATCTCCAGGTTTATTATAATCTCTGGTTTGTAATTTAGGTTGTAATTGATCCACTGGAGAAGACTCCAATAAAGTCAACTGTCTAATTTCAGCCTTTCGTACTTTTGAAGCAGCCAATTTCTTTGAATCATTGGACCATTGGATACGGGCACTATAATACTCACCGGGGCTTCCATCAAAGGTCAACTGTCGCTCACTTTTTGAATCCCCTTTTTTGCTGATGTATACATTACTATTTTTAATATAAGCAGTATAGGCCTTATCGGGTGAGTCTACAGATTCCCCCTTACTATCATCCCATCGTGCTCCCCAATATCCGTCCGATCTCCGATCAGCACCTGCTGTAGGAACATCCCGCAACTTGCTCAGTTTATTTTCCTGGGCATTCCACTTCCAGACCACTTTTTCTTCTGTAAACTCCACTTCGTTGGCCGTCAGCACTTTCAGATCTCGTCCCCACAATACACCTAATTTCACTTCTTTATCCAACTGATCGGATAGCTGCTTTTCAATCGCAGCAACATCGGTATCTATTTTTTTCTTGTTCAGCGCATCGACCAGATATAAGCTCCTCTTTCCGTCTTTCTGGGTCACCCGATAAGAAAAACTATCTCCTTTTTCAGACCAAATAATCTGCTGTGGAACCTGATACACCTTGCCAAATGAACTCCTGATCTCTTTGGCACGTTTATAATCGTCCAATGTGCCCTGTGCCATTGTCGTAAGTTGCAATAGCAGCACTAAAACAGCGGTTAATGTTAACTTCATATGTGTTATTTTTTTATATCTTATAGATGATGCCTTTATCCATAAACAGGCATGATGAAAATAAGTAAGATTAAGTCTTCGCTTCCTTTTGTTTCACAACATAGTATAATGGGATACCCAAAAGCGTGATGATAATACCTGGCCAAGTAAATTGCGGTTTATAGATCACCAACAAAATAATAAACGAGATCCCCATCAAAATATAGATCGCTGGTATAAAAGGATATCCAAAGGCTTTATAAGGTCTCGGTACATCGGGGCGCTTATATCTTAGCCAAAAGATGCCGATGATGCACAACACATAAAAGATGACAACTACACAGGTAATCATATCCAACAAATCGCCATACTTACCTGTTAAACACCATATAGAAGCAATCACCGCCTGCAACCACAAAGCGTAAGCCGGTACTGCATTCTTATTTAGGGTTCCTGTTTTCTTAAAAAACAAACCATCCTTAGCCATGGAATAATAGATCCTTGCACCAGCCAAGATCAGTCCATTGTTACATCCAAAAGTGCTGACCATAATCATAATCGCCAAGATGGCTATACCAACAGGACCAAAAATTTCTTGCGCCACAAGCATGGCCACACGATCTTTAGGCGCACTGGCCATCTCCTCGATCGTCAATACACCCGTATACATCA
The DNA here is from genome assembly GCF_001006065.1 of Sphingobacterium sp. IITKGP-BTPF85. Lineage (NCBI taxonomy): Bacteria > Pseudomonadati > Bacteroidota > Sphingobacteriia > Sphingobacteriales > Sphingobacteriaceae > Sphingobacterium > Sphingobacterium sp. IITKGP-BTPF85. The sequence goes on along the minus strand of NZ_ASZT02000099.1, from coordinate 9,942 downwards.
AATTTGTCAAAATATAGATCACGGTCACAATGAGAGTCCCCAGTGCTAAACTCAGCCCAATGTTGCGTTGCGGATTCTTGATCTCGCCTGCTACAGCAGAAGATGAATGCCAGGAATCGCTGCTGAACAACGCCCCTACCAAAGCAGCAGATATGGCACCAAATGCACCAAAAGTGGCATAATCTGCCGTCGATCCATCCACATTTAATCGCTGTAGATTCCACATATTCTCCGAAGACCAGTTTTGATTCCACACCTCCAGATCGAAAGCCGCAAAACCAAAAATAACCAATAAAACCAAGCTTAATATTTTGATCAAGGTAAGTATGGTCTGTACCATTTTGCCATTCTTTACACCCCCTGTATTAATAAAGGTCAGCAGCAAAATAACAGCGATAGCCAGCACTTGAGCAGATGAAATATGATAGTTCCCCATCACCAGCAAATAAACATCTTCATCTAGTACCGGAAACAAATAAGCTGTAAACTTGGAGAAAGCAACCCCCACAGCTGCAATCGTAGCCGTCTGAATAACGGCAAAAAAAGTCCAACCGAACGTAAAACTAACCACCGGCCCATAAGCTTCTTTGAGATAAACATACTGACCACCAGCTTTCGGAAACATGGCACTGAGCTCGCCATAACTCAAAGCTGCGGCTAAAGTCATAAATCCGCAGATCAGCCACACCACCATCAGCCAGCCAGCAGACCCCGTATTTCGGGCGATATCTGACGATACAATAAAGATACCCGAACCAATCATACTTCCGGCAACGAGCATCGTTGCATCCAATAAACCTAGGGACTTTTTGAAATCTTGACTATTTTCTTGACTGCTCATAGATTGAGGATTGAATTGCGCTTATTTAAAATTATAAAATTTCCATTTTGCTTGATGGTTAGGTTCAAGCTTTTGATTTGTCAATATCGCCCTGACCATCTCCATAGGTAAGTAATTCTCCTTAATGACCCGGTCATGAAATTCGGTATAGGACATTTTCCCCGATCCGACCAATTCATCACTGATACTCAGTAACTGCAAACCACCGATCAAATAAGCCAATTGATATAAAGGATCGTAGGAACCTTCAAATGATCGCTTCACTTCACCATGCGCATTTGCAGGTTCATGACCGACCTGATTAACTAAATAATCAACACATTGCTGTGGCGTCCACTCACCTAAGTGAAATTTAATACTGAAGGTAATCCGTGCGCAACGGTGCATCCGCCAAAATAACATCCCGATACGTTCTTCCGGTGTTTTTGCAAAACCCATTCTATAGAGCAGTAATTCCCAATATAACGTCCAGCCTTCTGTCCAGAATGGTGTATTGAAATTCTGCTCACGATACGGTTTATACCTTTTATTCATAAAATACTGTAGATGATGCCCCGGATTGAGTTCGTGCTGCACCGTACCCAAAGAAAAATGTGGATTGTTACCACGCATGCTCATCATTTTCTGATCATAAGTCATGGTATTGGTCGGATAGGAAATACTGATCTCACGCCCTCCCGTAAAAAAAGGATTCACCAACTGCCGTTCAGGAGTCATCATAATCATTCCCCAGGTCTCATCCGCCAATTCAGGAATTGCAATTAGCTCGTGCTCCTTGATAAATGCTTGGGCCCGATCATACAATTCATTGATCAGACCAGGTTGTTGCCCTTCTGGCACATAGGTGTTTTTAACCTTTTCCTGCGCGGCCTTCCAGTCGTCTCCAAATCCCATCTCACGAGAAGCTTTTAATAACTCTGCCACGCACCATTCCCATTCCTGATCAGCGATACGCAACAACTCATCCGCATTATATGCAATCATTTCTTCACGTAACTTTTTGTTGAGTGCAGATTTTCCGATCGGTTGCCCACCAATATTACTGCCATCATTAAAGACTTTCCAATTGCTCTTTCCCTGCAAAGCTGTTTTATATTGAATCAGTTTTTCATTTAAACTTTCATAAGATTTAGGGACCCACCAAGTAAACATCGGGTCATATCCATTATAGAAATCGAACGCACTCTCCAAACGGACTCGCAATGACTCCACCATATTGACCAAAAAATTGACATCAGCAGATTCAATCGCGGCCGCATTTTCTAGCTTTTGAATCGATTCAGAAACCTGATCAGTCGTTTTTTCTAACACTATGGCAACATCCTTGCCGACCACAGCGGCACCGCGACGACGTTTCTGTTCAAACTGAAGAATATTTTCGGCAAAGGGTAAGTAGGCTTCAGTCGATTGTAAGAAGCTAATGTTTCTTTGAGTTCTTCCTTGTGTCGTTGCACTTTTTGGTTCAGCAAAATATAATCGACTTGACCATTTGTATTCAATTTCTTATAATCAAATCCTTTTAATTTAGCTAAATAGTCATCATCGATCTTGACCAGTCTATTGATCTGCTCGGGTGAGGCTGCCGACTGCTGAAATCCCCAATTTTTAGGCATTGGGCCATAAAAATAATTGACAGCCTGCAGATCATGGCGGTATTGTATGATATAAGGCTCAATAGGTGTTGTGTGTTGATACAAATCCATATCTTGGGCATCTGTTAGCGAAGAAGCCATACAAAGCACTCCAATGACTATAAATTTCTTTACGTTAGGGTTATTGTTGTTTTTCTTCATCATTTAGGTTTATTTTTGTCTATTGAAACCGATCTGGACTAAAGCCCTTGATATCCGTTTCTGTAGGTTTATCGGATAGTAGGGCTGTGATCGCTTTTCCGTAAGCAGGTCCCAAACTCAAACCCATCATACCACCCGCACCCGCAATGCTGACATTGCTGTATTTAGAAGTCCTGCCCAAATATGGAAGCCCATCTGGCGAACATGGTCTGTAGCCAAACCAGATATCCTGCGGATAATCGACCTTTAGATCAGGGAAATATTTAGGGATAGATTCGACGATACCTTTTACGCGATTACTGTATATCTTATCATTTGCCGGACCTAATTCCATGGTTCCACTAAAACGAATCTGATTATTCATAGGCGTCACCGCTACACGAGCTTCTAACAGCAAAGCCGCATGTACCATCTGGTTATTGTCGGTTGTATTATGCATAAAAGAATATCCCTTTCCAGGCATTAAAGGTAACTTCAAATGTAACTTCGAAGCTAATGCAGGTAGCGACGCTCCCCCAGTCACGACAATTTCATCGGCATGAAATGCTCCTTTTGAAGTAAGGATTTCAGACACCTTTTTACCTGAAAACTTGAATCCTGTTACATCTGTTTGATAGTGAACCTGGACACCATGAGCGAACAAGTAATCTGTCAATGTTTTCATCAATTTGGGAGGATACAAGATACCATCACATTTGTATAAAATACCTCCGATCGTATCCATTCGGAGATTAGGCTCTAAAGCCTGTATACCCGCTTGATCAAAAACTTCCACATCCAATCCCAAGTTTTGGGCTTTTTCTGCCAATTCAATTTCTTCATGCGCAACATGGCTAGATTTGTAGAGCATCATAATACCGTTCTGTCTTAGCTCAAAATCAAAACCCTCCTGTTGAGCCAATTCATCATATGATCGGCTACTCGCAAGGTTCAAATCACGTATAGCTGCTGCATTTCGGTTTACATGTTTTTCATTGGCATGCTTCAAAAATTTCAAACCCCAATCGATCAATGAAATTCAATGAAGGTCTGACGTAAAATGGACTTTTACTATTCAGCATCCATTTTACACCTTGTGCCACGATGCCTGGTGCTGCCAATGGTGTAAAATGACTAGGCACGATCATTCCTGCATTGCCATAGGAACAATTGTCTTGCCCATTCCCTTTCTCTAAAATTTGAACTTCCCAACCATCCTGTAAGAGGTAATAGGCAGTAGACAATCCTGCTATACCCGCCCCTATGATAGCAACTTTTCCTTTATTATGTGTTGACACTTTTTTGATATTTTAATAGTAATTACATAACCTGAAATCCTTCTTTATAGGGGTCTTCATCATCAATAATGATTTGACTATACCCCGTAATTCTTGCCCAGCCTTCTACAGAGGGAATGATGGCAGTCTGCCCCGATATGGTTGTTTCTTCTTCGATACGACCGACAAATTGCGAACCGATATAACTCTCATGAACAAACTCTTCTCCTTTTTTCAACTTCCCTTTAGCATACCATTGTGCCATGCGAGCAGAAGTTCCCGTACCACAGGGAGATCTATCCAATGCATTCTCACCTACCAACACAGCATTTCTTCCTGTAGAATTTTCTTTGGTTGGTTTCCCAGTCCATTGGATATGGCTCAGACCATAAATATTTTCATTTTCAGGATGAACAAAATCTGTCTGCTCATTAAGTAAATGGCGAATAATTTTCCCATAATGAATGAGCTGACTCGCTGAAAAATCGCTTATATCTCTAAAATTTTTCTGCGGATCAACAATGGCGTAAAAATTCCCACCATAGGCTACATCAACAATAATTTCACCCAAATCTGGCATATCACGTTAAGTCCTTCTTTATAGAGAAAAGACTTAACATTGGTCAGCTTAACCGTTTTTACCTTTGGTCCTTCTTGTACATAATCGATCAGGATTAAACCTGCTGGTGTCTCTAGACGCAGCTTACCCGGTACTTTAGGGATGACCAATCCCTCTTCAATCGCAATAGTCACAGTACCAATAGTACCATGTCCACACATCGGAAGACAGCCGCTTGTTTCAATATAAAGTACACCGGTATCATTATTTGGATCTGTTGGCGGATACAGAATACTTCCGCTCATCATATCATGACCACGGGGTTCAAACATCAATCCTTTACGAATCCAGTCATATTCTTCCATAAAATGTAGCCGACGTTCCATCATCGAATTTCCATGCAACACCGGCCCTCCTCCTGCTACCAACCTAACTGGACAACCACAGGTGTGGGAGTCAATACAAAAAAACGTTTTCTTCATCAATTGCTATACAAAAATGTCCTAAATACTTGTTGTTGTAACCACAGCACCATCTACGATCCGCGCAATACCTAATGGATTTTCATTTTTCAACTCTTCTGGCAAGAATTCATCTGGCCAGTTCTGAAAAGATAAAGGGCGTACAAAACGCTTCACCGCATCCGGTCCTACAGAGGTAAATCTTGGGTCGGTACAGGAAGGAAAAGGACCTCCATGTTGCATCGCATAGACCACTTCTACTCCAGTTGGCATTCCGTTAAATAAGATACGCCCTGCTTTATCTTTCACCACATTAAAAACATCTAGATGTTCTTGCACATCCTCCTTAGTCCCTGCAATTGTAATCGTCAATTGTCCCTTGAGCTGCTGCGCTATAGCCAGTACTTCATCATCATTTTCGGCTTCTACCAATACAGCAAAAGGACCAAATACTTCTTCACTTAATACCTGATTTTTTAAGAAATTGCTTGCTGAAGTTCTAATGATCCTGGGACGACCTTGACCTCGAGTGGATTCAACACTCGATTCGGCGATTACAGCTACCGCATGTTGGCTGCTTAATGTTATTTTATTTTTTTCAAAATGTTCATAAATACCCTCATTGAGCATTGTGCCCGGAGCAATAGTAGCTATTGCCGATGCCAACGCTTTTTTAAACCGCTCTAGAGCATCACCTTTTACAGCTATAAATACCCCAGGATTGGTACAGAACTGGCCCACACCCAAAGTCAGCGAAGCGGCATATTCTTTCGCGAGATCTTCCGCTCTATCCGTTAGGAGATGGGTAAAGGCAAATACCGGATTGATACTTCCCATCTCGGCAAATACCGGTATCGGTTCTTCCCTTTGGTTAGCGATATCAAATAGGGCTTTCCCACCCCAATACGACCCCGTAAAGCCAACCGCTTTCACAAGAGGATGAGCCGTCAGATAGGCACCTATCTTGGTATCTGTACCTTCAATATGGGCACCAAGAATATGGCTAAACACTCCTTCCGGCCACCCAAATTCTTTAATAACAGTCGCTATCGCATCGGCCATAATGGTCGATGTTTGAGAATGTCCCGAATGGCCTTTCACAATCACTGGACAGCCTGCGCCAATAGCACTCGCCGTATCACCTCCTGCCGTAGAAAAAGCAAATGGAAAATTACTGGCCCCGAATACAACAACTGGTCCTATGCCCAAATTGAATTTCCGGATATCACTTTTACCTGTTTCAGTATTTGCTAAATCGATGCGGCTTCTGTATAAATACCCATTGCCACCGCATTGGCATAACTGCGCCATTGCCCTACTGTTCGTGCCTTTTCGCCTGTAAGACGAGGCAAAGGCAATGCTGTTTCTGCATGAGCAGTCTCCAAAAGTTCCGGGCCTAACCCTTCAATTTCAGTTGCAACAGCATGCATAAATGCGGCACGCTGCGCAATCGTCGTAGATTTCAAAAATTGAAATGCTTCTGCCGCTATGCGAATACGCTCATCCAAATAAACTTGTGATTGATTCATTATTTATTTCAATTTTTATATATAAAAAACGCACCGTAGGCGAATAGTATTCACCAATCGCCCACAGTACCTTAATGCTATTTAACATGCAGATCCTAATTTAACTGAGGGCGATTAGCAATACCATCAGCAATAACTTTATTAATTCTTTCCGCTTCTTCACCCACCAACGGAAGTCTAGGTGCACGAAGATGTGGCGTACTTATTCCTTCGGCTGTTGCGGCAAGCTTAATATATTGAATAAGCTTAGGGTGGATATCCAGCTCCAATAGAGGCATAAACCAACGATAGATTTCTAATGCCTTATCGTATTCACCATTTAAAGCATAATTATACATCGCAACAGTTTCATTCGGAAAAGCATCAACTAAACCAAAAACCCATCCATCAGCACCCACTACTATTGATTCCAAAGAGATTGTATCTACACCACCTAATATCTTAAAGCGTTCACCAAATTTATTTTTCATCCGGGTTATATTTGTCAAATCTCGGGTGGATTCTTTTACCGCAACGATCGTTGGACAATCTTTCAATTCATCAAACATAGCAGTTGATACAAACACCGAATAATCAACCGGGTTATTATAAATTAATATTGGCAAATCTGTTGCATTCGCTACTGCTTTAAAATATGCGACCACTTCACGGTCATCAGCCCTATAGCGCATCGGAGGCAATAACATTAAACCGTCTGCGCCTAATTCTTTTGCTTTAACAGCAAAATTAACAGCATGTTTAGTTGTATTTTCTGCAATGTTCAATATAATAGGTACTCGGCCTGCAATAACCTGGATTGCATAAGTCAATAATTCAAATTTTTCATTCGTATCCAGAACTGCTGCATCACCCAATGATCCTGCAATGATAATACCGTGCACCCCTGCTTTAATCTGTGCTTCGGTATTCTTAGCAAACATATCAAAGTCAATCTCACCATTCTCTTTAAAGGGGGTCAATACTGCTGGGTAAACACCCTTCCAATTTAATTCAGCCATAGTTGGTTTTTACTTAATTAGTTTAATATTTTCTTTTATCAAAGAAACCAACTATAAAAGAAGTAAACTAACCGGGTTTTAATAATTACTTATTGGATATTAACATTTTCAATTACCCGTAAAGTAAATTCTTATAATTAGCAACATACATCTTGGGTGAGATTCCTAGTATATTTCGAAAAACGCGGTTAAAATTTGTAATACTATTGAACCCCGAGTCATAAGCAACGATCGAAATGCAGTCATAATCTTTTCCTCCAAGTAAACGGCAGGCTTCCCTTACCCGCAATTCATTTAAATAAGAAATGAACGTTTTGCCAGTACTTTTCTTAAAATAACGACAAAAGGCCTGCGGTGTCAGATTCGCTTTCTCTGCTATTTCATTCAAACCAATGTTGTTCTTATAATTATTTTCAAGAAAATTGCACAAGGTTGTAATCCTAAAAGATCCAACTTCTCCCAATCCATTAGATGCTATTCCCGAAAGTGGTTTAAGATTAAATGAAAGTTTATTCAAAGACTTCAACAAATAAAAAAAACTGACCAACTGTCCCAAACTATCCGAATTCTTGAGCGCTTCTATTCTTCGGCTCACTTGTGGCAAGTATATTTTAGGAACTTTAAAACCCCGGCAGTTATTGTCAATAAAATCAAGTAATGTGCTTAATTCAGGGACATTCAAAATCTTTGACAATGTTCCTTTTAAACTAAAGAAAATAGAAATAGATTGAACATACCCGTGTAATAAATCATTTTTAAACACATGTGCTTGGTTAGATCCTAAAAGGAAGATATCACCCTTTTCAAAATAATGTACATTATCATCTACTAATAATTGTCCAGCTCCCGCCTTAATCCAAATTAACTGATACTCCTCATGACAATGCAAATGAGGGTAAAACTTATCCAAAAAATCTTCCTGAATAAAAACGCTCCTATCTTTGGGAACAGGAACCCGATATTGAATTGGTTTCATAAATAGATTGGTTTATAATAAATGTCATTTATACATTAAATTTATAACTTAGTTGTTTACAAAACAAATATTTTGTTGCTTTATATCAATAACATGTTACACATTGTTAAAATCTGGTAATAAAAAAAGAACTTAATAAGTCAAATTTGTAACAGTTCACCTTATATCCTATTAAAGATTAATTAATCTCTAAACTTTGCAAATGAATTTAAAGAAAAGTTGTTATCTCCTATTTACAATATTTTACATCCAATATAGCCTTCCAGCATTAAGTCAACAGGATGAACATCCCGTATGGAAGGCAACAAAAAGTCAACCTGCTACTTTAGGCATAGACCAAGGAGCCAAAAGTTTTAATCTAAATCAGTTGAAAATTAAAGTGCTTAATACGTCACAAACTTTATCGGCTTTTCAACAGACCAATGGCGATCTTGCTTTTGATTATACGCCTATTGAAATGCTCCATAAACGTGACCGTAATAACTTTTTCCATATCGGCGATATCAACATCAGTCTTAAACGACAAGGAGAGACACAGTGGTCAAGTTATTCTTCGGCCAAAGACCGCAAGAAAGTAATCGAAATAACGCCTTCAAAAACAATTCTAGCTGCTGCTGACATTACCTCAACATTAGGAGACATTCCATTAAAAATTGTGCGAAGCTGGGAAAATGTAAACGGCGATCTGATCTTAAAGTTTCAAATCACTAATCCTACCGATCAAGCTATTGAAATCGGAGCTTTGGGCATACCGCTACCCTTCAATAACAATATGGATTGGAAAAATCTGAATCAGGCGCATGCACAAAATGTGTTTTTCGACCCCTACATTGGAAAAGATGCAGGTTATATGCAAGTGAACCATTTACATGGAAATGGCCCTAGCCTATTGGTTCTACCATATGCCAATGCAGGATTTGAGGCATACAACCCCTTAAACACTGATCCTACACCAAAAAGTATTACTTTCGAAGGTTTCCATGAATGGATGATCCATAGCAAAGCACTAGCTGAAACAGAATGGAAAGGAGTAGAACAATGGAATAAACCAACTTCGACCCTATTAAAACCAAATGAGTCTAAAACATTTGCACTCAAGTTTGTCCTGGCACCAAGTATTAAAGAAATTGAAAATACGCTCCTAAAAAATAATAGACCCGTGGCAATTGGAGCTCCTGGATATGTCGTTCCATTAGATAATCCTGTCAAGTTGTTTATCAAACATAACAAGGCCATTAAAAACATTTCTGTCTATCCAGAGGGTTCTTTAAGTATTATTAAGCAAAAAGATACACCACAAAAATGGCATCAATATGAGGTCAAAGGTCAACAATGGGGTCGTGCACGATTGACTATTACCTACCAGGATGGTATCGAACAAACCATCCAATATAAAGTGATTAAGTCAGAAAAAGATGTGGTGAATGATCTTGGAAATTTCTTAACGACCACACAGTGGTATGAAACTGATAAAGACCGTTTGGAAGATCTCCATCTGTTATCAGCTACGATTATGAAGATAAGAAATT
>NZ_ASZT02000098.1:0-19825 GCF_001006065.1 Sphingobacterium sp. IITKGP-BTPF85 | reverse complement strand
GTAGTTAATAGGACGGTTACGAGACAACACTAATTTCAATTATAAAATAACCAATGTTATAATTGAAAAAGATTAAATAACATTCATTTTACAACATCATCAACATTTAAATCAATACTAGAATTATAATGGAAATTAAACTTGGAAATAATCTCTCATTTGGCTGGATTATCATTGCCTTTGCTATTATTATGGCCTGTGGTATTTACATTGCTTATCGAAAACAACAAGTGATCAAAATAAAATATGTAATTGCTGTCATCATCATGTTGGTGGTAGGAATTAATTGGCTTCTGGAAAATTAACATAGACTTCCCTGTATTAAGCCTCTCCTTAAAAGATAGTAGCAATTCTAGATTTACAGCCGATCGCATCAATGCTTCCTTCTCAATAGAAATCTTTTACGGGTAAAAAGACGCAAAGAACCTATTCATGTCTATTTAGAAACTTATGAAGTTACAATATGATATTAAATCACTTAAAAAAAAACGATCGTTATATGGTAATATTTTTTTTCATCATAATATCAGTCTGCGCGTCATTACCCAACTTAAAAATATGCTTATCAAACTCGATAAAATCATTTTTTTTGTAAAAATTAATCGCTCGCAGATTTTGTTCCCAAACACCTAACCATACATATTTGACCTGTTTATCATGTGCAATCTGAATTGCTTTTTCATATAGTATTTGGCCAATTTTTTTCCTTGATATTTCTGTAATACATAAATTCGTTCGATTTCCAAACTCGCTTCATTTTTCAATTCGGTTTGTGACCTTCCATAATTTAGTTTTAAATAACCAATAACGTATTCATCATGTACCGCAAAATAGAATTCAGAGTTCCTATTCCCTAATTCTTCCGTGAGCTTTTTAACAGAAAAACCATCTTCTAAATATTGTTGCATATTTTCCTCCGAGTTGCTGTTGGAGAATGTTTCAAAGAATGTTTCTCTGCCGATTTTCTGCAGTACAGTAATGTCATCAAGAGTGACTCTTTTTATTGCTATATTTTGCATAGTGTTATCTTATCTGGTAAAAATTCCAATTCATATTTAAACATTTCATATTTTCTTTAGCTTCTACAATCACAAAAATTCTACCTTACGTAAGTGCTAATACAGGTATTAAATATCTCAATTATCAATGACATATCCGATTTTTGATTAAATTGCATGATGGATATTCAGCAGATTAAATACTTTCTTACATTAGCCGATGAACTACATTTCTGGAATACTTCTGAAAAGTAGGTATTACTCAATCAGCACTTAGCAGGCAGATTATGGCCTTGGAAAGCGAATTGAATCTCAAACTTTTTTATAGAGACAAGAGAAATGTAAAATTAACGGCCACAGGTGTGTTTCTAAAGGATAAGTGGCAAGCAGAACTCATTAATCTTGATATCATACAGCAGCAAGCTCTTCAAATCCATTTAGGGGAGTGTGGCACACTCAAGTTGGCATATCCAGATTCCTTGTCTTCAGCGATCCTGCCCGACATGATATCAAAAATTTCGTCCGTTTCCGAAATTAAAAATAGAGCTGCTACAGCTTGCTTATGAAGAGGAAGAAGAATCACTAAAAAATTACAAAATTGATATGTTATTCAGCAGAGATATCAACCACTCCCCATTTATTAATTCGAAAAAACTGAGTACTGAAAATCTTTGTCTTGTTGTCCCTGAAGATCATGATTTTAAAACTAGCGACGATATTTCTAACGCTAATCTCAGTGCTCAAAAGTTTATACTCACCTATGGAGGATTAAATAGCAGTTATGCTACTCTAATTAAAAAGGTTTTTGCCCATTATGACATAGATTCAGAATCCTACATTTCTTGTCAATTTGGATCAACTATTATACCTCTGATTAGAAAAAGGCTAGGTGTTTCTATTTTACCCCAATCATATGATCTCAACAATGCAACAGGTGTTCGTTTCATTTCACTACCTTTTTATACAGATCTTTACATCAACTGGCGTAAAGATGATCCCAATATCATTATTAAAAACGTCCTTAACCTAATCTAATTATTTGAATTCCTTACCATTTCAATATGTACGATACCATCCTCAATGTATACATCACCAATTTCCACAAATCCGAATTCGTTATAGAATTTTTTCAGATAAAGCTGTGCACCAATTCGTATAGGCGTAATACCAAACAGCTTTTCACAAACCGCTATTGATTGTTCCATTATTTCTTTTCCTAATCCAAGCCCCCTATAAAGCGGAGATGTAATTACTCTTCCTATAGATACTTCCTCAAAACTCAATCCTTCCGGAAGAACTCTAGTATATGCAGCTAACTTGTCATCTATATAGCACATAACATGTAAACTCTCCTGATCTTTGTTATCCATATCCTGAAAAACACAATGCTGTTCTACCACAAACACCTCGCTTCTAAGCTTTAATATTTGGTAGAGCTCCTCATTAGATAGTTCTTTAAATGATTTTATTGCATATATTTTTCCCATAATCAATTTTTCATCTTATTTTTAAGCTATTTTGTAATTTGTATTTTTTACCCCATTAACATGCTGTAAAATTACCCAAATAAAAAGTTTTGAAAAATGCTATTTTGTGATTATCTAATTCAATTTTTGCATCAAAAAATGACTCTATTTTATTTCTCACCCCTCATATTTCCAACCCTATGCGCATAAAAAATGGAGACAACCTAAGAAAAAAAGCGAAGCATTCCTAAGTCGCTCCCAAAATATATAAAATAATATACCCCGAAATCACAAGAAAATAAGGGTAATAAAAAAAGATTAAATAAATAAGATCTGCTCGTCAAAAAACCGTCCTGTTCATCCTATGGGGCTTTGATAAATACAAAGATCTCAGCGCTGTCAATTCCAAAGATTCGTTAGTTAAAGTTTGGTTATCCATTGCCAATCCAAATTGCTTTCCAACATTCCCAAAACTATATATTTCAATCTCTCATGATATGACTATTAAAATTTTGTTGTCCAAAAAATCAAAAATACCTCTGGAATTTTACATATCTTGATTTTAACAAACAATCAATACGGCTTCCTAAACCATATATAATAACAAAAAGTATCAATCAATTAATAATTGATACCTAAAAAGTATAACTCATTTATTTCATTTATCTCCCTGTCGCTGGATCAAGAGAGTAATTTCAATACGACACATGATCACGTTGCTGAACAGTAAAATATCGTTGCATAGAGAATCATGTTAATGACAAAAAAGTTATTGTTAAATCTAAAATGTCCCTAGCTGAGTAACTTGACCGACTCTATAAGGCTAAAAAAGTATGTGCTCCCTCTTACATTGAGAAAAACATACAACTGGTCAAGGCTTCAAAAGTTAATAACAAACGATTCATATTATTTTTATGAAAAAATGGCCTAGTTTTCACTAAGCCATTTCTTTTATTACAAAACCACAAGTAATTATCAACCTACCTTAACATGTTGGGCTGGTCTATAAGATGTGCTGTCTTTTGGAAGGATCACAGTTAAAACTCCCTCTTCATAACTTGCTGTTAAATTGACATTGGAGACCTGCTCGTTCAGCTGGAACGATCTGCTGAAAGATTGCGGAATAAATTCACGGTACATATACTGCTCTTCGCTCTGTTCCTGCACAGGGGCTTCATACGAAATTGTCAATATTTTATCTTTTATTTCAATTTTAAACTGTTCTTTCTTGAGACCAGCAGCATAGAGTTGAAGTGTAAAAAATGAACTATTCTCTTCGATATTGACAAGTGGACGTATATCACGAGAAAACTCATTTCTAAACTTTCCAAATTGCTGCTCAAATTGATTTTTTAAATTGCCGTATTTAGCAAAACAGTCTGCGGTGTTATTATTTCTATTAAACATTGTCTTTGTATTAAAATTAATTGATCGGGATAATGGCGAAATTAGTGTGTTGAACTTCGTGAGAAACTGGACGCAATGGCGAACTGTTATCTGTTCTAAAATCAGGTGCAACGGGGGTCCAATATTCCCGCAACATTTTTTTAGATTTCTTATTACGCATCCTGCTTGCTATAAATATCCCTACCGCACTCAAGATCGTAGCTGCTACTAATAATTTAAAAAGCAGTCCGATGACGAAGGACAGTAAACCTACAACGATTGTTACTCCTAAGAGCTTTGGTATGATAAATCGAATTTTATTTTTCATGTCTTGTTTTTTTATAATTATTTTAAAGGCCTTTTGATAGAAGACGCACTTGAATCCATAATACTTTAAAAAAAATATCTTTTTTCAAAGTATTATGGGCCTGAAAGAAATTGTAGCGTATAAAAAAAGAGCAACAAAATGAATTTCGTTGCTCTTTTTTACTTTAATCTATATTCCTTTTACTGCTTTTTAATTTCATCATCATTTCTATTCCGATCGTGGCAAGCTGCTGAAAATCTACGTTTCCATTCTGCTTTGAATCTGGATCTATCCTCATCACTGAACTGTTGTGAAGGGTTGTTAAAATCATGTCCATGACACATGTCACCTCTACGGCCTTTAAATCTAAAACCACCAAAAGAATCTTCGATAAGAGTAGAAGACCAAAAGCCTGCCAAAAAGAGATTATCTTTAAACCAAATATTTCGGGCATAAGTACATTCCAGAGTAACTGTACTCCCCATACAAATAATAAGGCAAGTGTGATTCCGCAAGGGATCATAAAAAAAGTTTTTTCTTTTTATTGCCACTAAATCTATTGTTCATAAGTTATCTTTTAATATTAAATTTCATTATAAAGCACGCGAAGCCTTTCTCTCAGATGCTTCACAGCATATCCTTTACGACTGATGATAGTCTTTATGCTTTCTCCTTCCTGATCTGCTATTTCCTGTAGCGTCATATCTTCAATCTCATGCCATAAAAATGTATTTCGCTGTTTTTCGGGCAATTCATCCAAAGCTTTCATAAGCTGATCCCAAAAAAGATCTTTGAACATTTTCAGCTCGGCATCATTTGTATCATCAGCCAGTAATATTTCTTTAATCTGTATCTTTCCCTCATCATCTTCATAGGTATGATCTTCCAAAGATTCTGGTTTCTTTTTACGATATAGATCTGTTATCTTATTTTTAGCCACCGCATAAAGCCATCCACTCATATTCTCCAACTGGTCGATATTAGAAAGCCGGCTTGTCTGATACCATACTTCTTGCAAAATATCTTCAGCATCCTCTATCTTTTTAACCTTTCCATTGATGAAACGAAGCAATTGTGAGCCATAGTTTTTGACGACCTCGGATATTGAAGATGTTTTTTATAAGACATGTTTAAGGTATGAGTAGCATCCATGCATTTGTAGACGATCGTCACGGGTTATTACTTTAAATAATTCAAATTAATTTGTACTAGTCACTTAAGCATACTTATAAACGATGATGATAAAGGTATTGTTTTAAATATAATATAGTTAAAACATTTTTGCCATCACAATTGCTGCGCCATGTTTTAACTCGAAGAAATTTAGATTACAAAGGGACGATTTTTTAGATGTATTAGAATATAAAATCAGGGTAATGAAATATTCTATAATATAACAGCAATATAACTCTAAAAATTAGTTTTTGTCCAAACGAAAGTAGCTCTGTTTATTCAGTCAATCTGCTTTACTAATAAACCTCTCTTGTCGAGAAATAATTTCTCAGACAAGAGAGGTTTAGGATACAATGCAATAAATTTTCCAGAATTCTGAATGCATTGCATCAAAGTGATTAGAGCATGAATTTAGTCCCTAAGACTAGTAAGATCCTGAGCAGGTATAGGTAATTGTAGATTAGCTATTTCTGTATAAACCGATTCATTAACTTTTAATCCCCATTTTCTAAAAAAGTCCGATAAATCCTTTTGTGTGATTTTACAAGTTGTAAGCATAAAATAACGCATTTTGTCTTCATCGCTTGAAACGTTAGGCCTTTCCTCTCTATTTATTCTACTTAATTGAATATATAGATTATCTCCGAATGCCAATTGTAACTGATAGAACATAATAAGTTTGAGATCATTGTCTCCAGAATTATAATTTCGTTCAGATAAAGGTTTGAGAAAATAGTTACTTAGCTTCGGCCATAAGTTATTAGCTGTAATTCGACTTATTGGAAGGCCAAAACCTCTTTCAGAAGCCAACGAGTAAACATTGACCGTTGTTTCCGTTAATCCACCCCAGGTCCATCCCTTTTGTTGATAAGTATGCCCAACTTCATGCCAAATACCCCAGCCATTCGTATTGGAAAGATATTTCGGTTGTAACATACGATAAGATAGTCCTTCTGTATAATAAATAGAAATACCAGCGGCCATATAGCCGCCCGACGCCGAATCTCTTACAGTAATCAGGTGTTTATTATCTGGTATTGCATGAAGTCCGCTTGTACCACTTAAACCACTGATGTAGTTGGAAAAATTAATAATAGAATCTAAGCGATTGACAATAAGCTGCTGATCTTCATTTTTAAATAATAAAGCCTCGTCCATATTTGCGACTAAAACTGTTCGGTCTGATGAAAACACAACATCTGGCACATTATTCTTTAAAGAATCGAGCGTTCTTATCCACTGTTGATGTGTAGTCTTACCCTTTTGAAAGAAAGGAACAGGAATAAATCCTTGATCAAAGGAAATCTCGATTTCCCCAGTTGTTGTATAATTATTAGCTGTATAGATTAAATAAACCAAACCACCATACTCATCAACCGTAAATGTCTGCTGACCGGAAGTGAGATTGAAATACTGCCTTACAGGTCTTATGTTATCTCTAAAAGGAGTACCTATGGCAAGTCGAGCCGCTGTATTACCATTAATTACATGAACATTTACAGTGATCGTACTGTTTGGAGCTGCATAATAACCTGTGACCTGCATATCGTTGTGATTGGCACAAAACTGTAATCGATCTGCTACCGTCGCCGCTGATGGAGTAACTTTAAAAAGCTGGACCGAATCTGCAATAGCTAAACCTTGTGGTTCTGGATCAGAAATGACAGGTTCCCATCCCTCAGATACTTTGCATGAGGATAGATAACTAAACAAGGATAATACAAACGCATAAAAACATAATTTTCTCATCGATAATTTAATTTAAGTTTATAATATTTCACAACTATAATAGGTTTTGGTTACCTTCTAGTTTACTATAAAAGTGATTCTTTATTTAAATTTGACAAAATAAAAACACGAAACAAACGATTGCATAAATCACGAAAACGTTGTTTTGAAGAATCAAGAATATTCTAAATCATTCATAAAGAAGTACTAAAATGAATACCTTATAAAACTTTAAATCGGAGAAATTATTAATGAATAACGATTTATAAATAGTAATCATAGAAAGATTATAATAGAATTTTTCCAGTATTAGACCTCAACATTTTAATTATTAAAATTGTAGCATTACTTCGTTTTTCTGCGTTTATTTAAGTATGAAAAAGATCGTGATATTATCCATGCTCGTAGGCCTACTTTCAGGCTGCACAATGAAAAAGACTGGTGGTATGAGTACAATAGTTCTAACAGGAGAAATAACTCCGTTAGGAATGACTACTTTTCAATATGGAACACATAAGATAAATTCGGAAAATAAAACCTATGCATTGCAAAGCTCTCGCGTCAAGTTAGATGAATTTGTTAATAAATCAGTCACTCTAAAAGGTAAAAAAGTTTTAGGTTATCCAATTGAGAGTGGTCCTGAATTAATAGAAGTATCGGAAATTTCATTCAAATAAACTACCAAAGCTCAAAAAATATGCTTCGTCAATTCTCTTTAATAATTGGTGTAGGAATTATAATGTTTACAGGTTGCCAAAATCAAAAAACAGTAAGCTCTGCAAGTAAAACAAAACAAACTCTTACAGTAACTCCCAAACTGGCAACACATTTGAGAGCCGATTCTAACAATTTAACCACCGATTCTGTGATATTATCCTTCACTGTGGCAAACCACTCAGATACGATGCAGCGTTTTTGTAAATGGGAAACACCTTTTGAACCCTTTTTAGGTAAATACATGGAAATTATAGATGTTCAAGGGAACGAAGCCGAATTTACAGGCCCTATGGCCAAACGGATGATGCCGCCTCCTGAGGAAAGTTATATTCAAGTACCTCCTCATGATAGCGTGAGTACTGTATTTAATCTAGCAAAAAACTATTCCATAAAACCGGGAAAGTACACCGTCAAATACACTGGAGGAGGTATTAGTGGTCTCAAACCAGATAATGAAATCAAGATCGTAGTACTTGGCAAGTAATTTAGTGGAACGCAATATAGAATTTAAAGTCCAAGTTTTACCAACACTTTCAGTTATTACAATAATCAATTAGATAATGAACATTTTTCTTTATATATATATAAAAACACCTGGTAAATTAAAAATCCATCACAAAGATATCTCTGCAGATGAATTAATAAGTTTAGATGTCTGAGTTAAACACAATAAAAATCTAGCTTTCAAAATGAAAAGTAACTATAATAATAATAATAATAATAATAATAACGATTAATGAGCCATTCTATTAAATCATGAAGTGATGCACTTAATTGCGATTTTCGCAATGATGTACGACATCATTTAAAACTACCTTTATAATAAAATATTGAAACGATCTTTTAGTACTGTTTTAGCGGCATGATAACCACACATACCGTGTACTCCTCCCCCTGGAGGAGTAGAAGATGAACAAATATAAATCTGTTGATTGGATGTTCTATAGGGTCTTAACTGTACCGTTGGTCTGGTAAATAATTGCCGGATATCTATAATACCACCATTAATATCTCCTCCAATATAGTTTGGGTTGTAGGCTTCCAATTGTGCTGTATTCATTGTACTTTTTGCAGTGATTCGTTCTTTGAATCCCGGTGCAAAGCGTTCAATCTGATTTTCAACTGCAACAGAAACATCTCTGATCGAACCATTAGGTACATGACAGTAAGCCCAAACAGTATTTTTACCGGCAGGTGCTCGGCTGTTATCGAATTTACTTTGCTGAGCGAGCATTACAAATGGTTTTTCGGGATATCCGCCTTTTGATGTCAGGGATTCAGCAGCAGCTATTTCTTCATAAGTATTACCTAAATGAACAGTAGCAGCATCTCCACATCGCTCATCTAAAAACGGAATTTCTCCATCAATAATAAAATCCATTTTAAAAACCCCCATGCCGTAGCGATAAGATTCTAGCTTTTTTTGTAGGCAGTTGACAATCTATGTCCTGCTATTTTTAAGATCTGCTTCGGTGTTAGGTCAAACATAACGGTATTATACGGTGCCAGCTCATCAATATCTTCTACAAAATAATTAAGTTTTAATTCGCCTCCTAAAGAAGTGTACAAGGAAACTAATGCATCGGCAATAGCCTGTGATCCGCCCTTAGGAATAGGCCATCCATATTTATGTCCAACAGCACTTAATATCAACCCTATTGCTGAAGAAGCCATATTAGTGAATGGCTGAATGGCATGCGCAGACATACCTGCCCATAATCCTCTTGTATGAGTTTCCTTGAATTTATTGACCATTGTAGCCGCTGGTTTTAAAGCCTGCAGTCCAAATTTAGCCAATAGAAGGGGGCGTTTCGGAAATTCAAAAGGACCCATTGTTGCAGAAGCGATATAATCCCATTCGGAAACAATAGGGTCAATCAAATCGCGGTACACCTTTCTGTCCAAACCTAATCCCTCGGCAGTTTCTGAAATAGAGCGACTTAAAAATGCCGAAGAACCATTATCAAAGGGATGAGCAGCCTGGTACTTAGTGAAAATAAATTCCAGTCCGTGCGCCCTCAAATCCAAAGCGGTAAAAAACGGAGAAGCAAAGCCATTGGATGGATAGCAGAACAGATATCATGTCGATATCCCGGTTCAATCAAATCGGCCGTACGCATGCCTCCTCCAACAGTATCACGACCTTCAATGATGAGCGTAGATAATCCTGCTTTCTGTAATGTAATACCTGCGGCAATTCCATTAGGTCCTGAACCGACTATAATAACATCATATGTTTTAGACATAATCGAAGATAATGTTAAAATTTAGTAATCGCATTGGAAATATCCATAATATTTAGCTCAGGTCTTAAACGCAAAATTAAACTTGCCGCTATTCCTGAGCGATAGCCAGAAGCACAGTGTACAAGTACCGTTTTTCCATCAGGAATCTCTTGCAAACGCTCCGTTAACTCTGAAAGTGGAATATTGATTACCTTATCGAAATATTTATCCTTGGCTTCTTTTTCAGTTCTAACATCAATAATGGTATATCCGTCTTGATTAGCCTTAAGAAGATCCGAATCAAAATTATCTATACTTAAATCTGCGCTGTTTTGATTATAGACAAATATACCCTTAACAAATGCTTCATATCCAATCTTTGCGGTTTTCAATAGCATAGGCTTGATTTCTGACACCTCTGAAACCACGATATAGAATCCCTGATGAGGGGCAATTAAAGTGCCTAACCAAGTCTCGAATTTATCAGCATCTGGAATATTTAGTGCTCCCTTCCTGTGTGCTATTCTAAAAGCTGAAGAAAGACGAGTATCAATAAAAAGCGCACTTTCTTCCCAATAATTATTGTCAAGTATTGGAACAGCTGACAATGCTTTATGCAACTCATTCGCCCCTAATTTATTGAGTTCTACATTATAAGGGAAATATTGGGGAATATCGGGCTGATCGAGCAACAGTTGCCTTACAAATTCATCCTCATCGAGCCAAGTGAAAGCAGGGTTGGTTCGTTTCTCTTCCCTAATTGTACTTTCCTTCACATTGCGAATAGCATTACCACAGTGAGAGCCTGCCCCATGTGCAGGATAGACAACGGTTTTATCTG
The DNA here is from genome assembly GCF_001006065.1 of Sphingobacterium sp. IITKGP-BTPF85. Taxonomy (NCBI): domain Bacteria; kingdom Pseudomonadati; phylum Bacteroidota; class Sphingobacteriia; order Sphingobacteriales; family Sphingobacteriaceae; genus Sphingobacterium; species Sphingobacterium sp. IITKGP-BTPF85. The sequence continues at coordinate 8,984 of NZ_ASZT02000098.1, read as the reverse complement.
GAAATAGTGCGAAGATATCCTGCATCGTATGAAACTGCTGCTTTGCCAATTGCTCACGCTGAGTAGTAAATTCGCCTGAATATGTTCGTAAATCTGGCCTGCCTACGGAGCCAAACAATAAGGAGTCGCCCGTAAAAACAGCATGTGGCTCTTTGTCTTTTTCTAATACAACAGAAATACTATCTGGAGAATGTCCAGGTGTAGAGAGCGCTTTTAAACTAATAGATGGACTTAATCTAATGGTGTTCCCTGTATCGAAAGGCTCAAACTCAAAACTTGCTTTCTGTAATTTACTAATATAAATCTTCGCCTTGGTATAATTAGCGATCTCGAGATGGGAACTGACAAAATCAGCATGCGGATGAGTTTCTATAACACCAATGATCGTTGCCCCATGCTCTTTGGCAAAAGTATAATAAGATCCTGCATCACGTGCAGGATCTATTAAAATAATTTTTTTATCTACTAAGACGGCGTAGGAGAAATGTGCTAAACCTGAATCAAAAAATTGATAAATAATTTGTCTATCGTTCACTTTTTTTGTCTGTGCCCATATACCTGTCCCAGCTAGTAGTAGGCTTTGCGTGAGAAAACTTCTTCTATTTATCATCTGCTTTAACTATTTTTCTTCCTGACTGTTCCCAGCCGATTATCCCATCCTGAAGATTGTATACTTTTTTAAAACCATGCTCAATAAGCCATGATGCAGCCTTACTACTTCGGTTGCCAGATCGACAATAAATGTAAACAGGTCTTGATTTATCTAAAACCCCAATTTGAGCAACAAATACTGTCGAATCTTTCCAATCGGCCTGGGACGCTGCTTCAAGATGCCCTAAGGCATATTCTTTTGGAGTCCTCACATCAACGAGCTGATGCCGCTTTCCAGAGATCCCTTTCTCAAATTTTGTCACGGTAAGATTTTCATACGATTGCGCATTGACACCAGAACATGCTATCATTACCAAGACAAATAGAACAATTAATTTATTGTACATAAGTATATTTTTTATTTTCTGAAAACCAGCCTTTTCCAAGTAAAGGTTGCTCTGGAATTCTATCTAAAACGACTTTAATAGAATCAAAACTCACATCTTGACCGGATAGCACGATCTGTTCTGTGGAAGGTCGTTCATATTTCCATTTGAGAATACCAATGCTATCACGGATTGCTGTTTGATAAAGTTTTTTGAGATTAACTTCATTTTCTTTTTTATTTTCCTTTTCGAAGTTTTCATTAAACTTCCTTCCTTTATTAACGACATAAATCGCATTCTCCAAAGAATCAATTTCATAATATAGATATACTCTACCGCCGGCACGGCCAGTAAACTCATAATCTTTAAAAAGATCTGTCTTATGGGGAGTTCCATTTCTTAGATCTATAGGTTGTTTTTTATTAACTTTATACACTAGTGTTGAGTATCGTTCAAATACGGCATCATGCCAACGCACTGAATCATAAGGCGAATAGGTTAAGGTATCGCCATTTAAGATAAATTGGCTAACCGTATAATGGCCTACTGCCTTGGAAAATCCTGGAATAACGGGTTCTTTTAATCGCCCCTGATAATAATGAAAATCATAGCGGTAAGCACCATACACAAAGACAAATACCAAGATAAAAAGTGCTTTAGCAAGATAATATCCACGCCTTTTAGTCCTACTGTCCAACTTTATACGATAATACTGTGGCGTAATTGCTTCTTTTTTGATAAACAACCGATATAAATCTGGAATATACAGGATCAATAAAAACAAGGATAACAATACAAAGTAAGAACTATAGACATGAACAGCCCCGTCATAGGCAAAATTAGCATGGGCAATATTATATAATACACCTGCATTGATAATAGCTCCAATGGCCGTCGTGGCTCTAAAAAACATCAATGTACCCGCTCCTATTTCTAAGAAACCTAAGAATATCTGATACCAAACAGAAACTCCTACGGACTGCCAATATAATTTAAAAGGTGCGTAATCGCCCAGATCGGTATGCAGGTTTGCAATTGAAGGAAAAGGCATCTGCATCGGATAAAATTTAATAAAACCGAATGCAATCAATCCTAGACCGATACGATAGCGAACCAGTACTCTAAGCCAATAATAAAGTTGATTGTATGACAAGCGTTGGCGCCCACTAGCTAACCAAGTCCAGATTGCGGTTCCAATAGCCGAAATAATTGCCGCAATAGCCCATGTGGCATAAGAATCTATTCCCCACTTACCACTTTCTGACGAAATCTCTATAAATTCCGGTCTGAAACCGGAGACATTCGCCAATAGTCCATAAAATGAAAAATCTTCAAATAACTTTTTATACCAGGAAAATTGAATGGGAACTACCAGTAGTATAAAAAAATAAAAGCAAATCTAAAACTTATTTTCTCCCAAGTAGACCAAGCACGATATATAGAACTTCTCTCCGGATACATATTTTTTATAGCTGACATTGTGAAATAATTTAATAAATGGAAATTGGTTTTCTACGGCCTTTGTCTAAGAGGTATTCTTTATTAATTTTGCGCAATTTAACCTGTAGGGACTCTCCTTGTTCATTCTTTCCTAACAGCAATAACACATTTTCACCACTCTTTTGCAATTCAAATTGAAATGATTGTATTGCATTTCTCTTATTTATTGCACGGATCTGATACCGTCCATCTGGAACCTGAGCAAAGGTATAACGGTAAAATTCCCGACCACCATTTCCGATATTTTCAAAATTGCGAAGTGAATCAGCTTGCCAAATAATACGAGGTTTATGAAGATCTGCTTTGATATCTGATTTTCGTTTTATACTAAAAGTATTCCAAGATTCAAACACCACATTTTGCCACCGACTACTGTCGGTCAGGGAGTAGGCTAATGTATCTGAATTAAGAACAAACTCATCCACGTTGTATAAACCTCGGATATGCGCTATTCCAGATTCCTTTGGGTATGGGTAATTACTACTTTTCCAGGAGCTGTAGGTCAAAAATCCAAAAAGTATAAAAAATAGTAAAAACCCACCTTTGAATAGTACCCTTAGTTTTTTGAGAGGCTGTGAAACTAGCGGATTAACAATCTCTGGCTGTGTTTTCACCTGCCGAAATACTGCATTAAAAAAACGTGGTAAATCATAGGAAAATAAGGTAATGGCAATTAATAATAGGAATAGACTATACACCTGTTCTCCCAATTCATACACAAAATTGACAATGACAATATTGGCTAAAAGAGCAATTAACACACCTGCCCCTACTGCTACTGTTTTTCGGAATACCAAGAGTACACCCGCAGTTATCTCTAAAACTCCTATGCCCGGAACATACCCAGCTTTAGTGATTGCAGTACTTAAGTAATAAATCTTCCATAATAAAAAATCGCCGTATTCGGTATTATAATCACTAAGCGTTGGAGCTGGAAACTGAACCGGTACCAGCTTAACTATTCCTGAAGCAATAATGCAAAAGCCAAACGATAACGTAAAAGTACCCTAAGCCAATAGTAGAGCTCATGTTCTTGACTCTTCCGCTTTTTAGTCCATATAACAGCACCAAAAAAAGCAATAACTAAAGCTATGAGCCAATTATAAAATCCCTCAAAATGATTCCCCACATAATCGCTTTCAGCTATAAACGATGTTCTGAAAGTCGCTAACTGATATGCAGATTCAAAGCTGAAGTGCCGAAGAGCGTGATACAAATGAACATCATATGGGAGTGTCAAAATAATAAAAAAGATAAATAAAAGCCGGATGGAGAAACTCTCAGCTGAACTCCATTTTTAGTTGAAATAGCTATTTCCATAAAAATATTTATTTATATTGAGGATTTTGTTCTAGATTTTTATCGATCAGAATCTGCGCATACGGAATTGGTAAAAGAAGTCGAAAATCTTCATCTATTCCAAGAACTGTTTTTGCACGTCTTGTGCGCACTAGGTCATACCAGCGATGATTTTCAAATGCAAACTCAATCCGGTTCTCCTGTTCTATGGCTAATAATAATGTTGCTTTATCAGCTATATTAAGTTCCTGAATATCGGCACGTTTTCTGATTACATTTAAGTCTGCAAGAGATTTGGCAATATCATTATCCTGCGCATATGCCTCCGCACGGATCAAGTATAGTTCAGCTATTCGGATCAGATATGCTGGATCTGTTCCATTAGTTCTATAATAGAGATTGCCGAACCAATTGTCCACACCATTTAATACTACTTTAGAAATTAAAGATTGACGCGTTCCCGCGATCGATTTATTATTTAATAAATTAACAATTCCCATTGAAGGTCGGATCCAGCCAACACCTCCCTTTGTACTGGGTTGCCATTGATAAGCCTGGGTATTAACGACATTGGTTGTATAATATAATTCCAATATGGATTCATTTGTTCCTGAAGCATTGTCTGCAAAAAATGAAAAGTAAGGTGTTAAAAGATTATAATTACTTTTATCATCAATTAATTTGCTGGCATAAGTAATTGCTTCTTTCCATTCCTCCCGATATAGATGGTAGCGTGCGCGAAGTGCCCAAACTGTTTTACGGGTTGCACGGATACGATTGGTACTATTGGGTAAAAGTTCTTCTGCTTTTATCAAATCTGCCAGTACTTGCCGGTAGGTATCTGCTAAAGAAGATCTTTTTAAATTCTCTAGATTGCTGGAAGAAGATGTTGGGACTAAGACAAGCTGTACCCCACCCCAGGTTCTACCTAGATCAAAGTAAGACAATGCCCGAAGAAAATAGGCTTCTCCGACCAGTTGATTTCTTACCGCATCTGTAAAAGTTGGAGTAACCGATAGGGCCGGTACTTTAGCAATCACATTATTCGCACGGTTGATCGTATTGTATATCGCAGTCCATGCTGTGGCTAAAGCGGGTAAATCTGCTCTTACACTGTGATTGGTTAAAGATTGGTTCACAATCTGGCTTCCTGTATATTCAATATTATCGCCGGAGAAAAAACCGATAGTCTGAAATGTATACCCGTAATATCCGTCTGACTGCAACTGATTGTATATCCCTCTAACGGCAGTGTGTGCAGAATTTTCATCATTGATTGTCACCTGATCAGAGGTAGAAATCCGAGGATCTATTTCCAAAAATTTCTCGCATGAGGACAGTGTAAACGTCACGGCCAAAGTCCATATATAGCTATATTTAAGAATTTTCATCTGTTATTTTTATCTTAGGTGAAATTATAGTGTTAGGTTAAATCCAAGCTGAAAGCTTCTGGGCTGAGGTGGAGTTCCGAATGATCCAAGTCCCTGTGCATTCGGATTTGAGGTAACATTAGATTCAGGATCTCCTGTATATTTTGTCCAAAGGAACAAATTCGAGCCTAGAAAATATATCCGAGCATTACTAATTCCAGCTTTACTCAAGAAAGATTTCGGCAGTGTATACCCTATCGACAATTGTTTAAGCCTTACAAAGGATGCGTCCTCTAAATAACGGCTGTTCTGATCAATGGTATAGTTATTCCCTATCGATGTTAATCTGGCACATCGGTAATATCACCATCTTTTTGCCAACGGTTTAGCACATTTTCAAATACTCCCCCGCTAGTAGGGTTACGTTCTCTAAAATAGCGCTCCAGATTTAAAGTGTAGTTACCAAATTGATAAGACAGCGCTGCGCTGAGATCAAAGCTTTTATAGCTGAACGAATTATTTAAACCCCCATAAAATTTAGGATATGCATTATGCATAATTTTGCGGGCATTTACTGGAACTGTTCCATCTTCCAGCTGACCATCAAATATGGCATTTCCGGTTTTAGGATCAACAGATAACTGCTCATAGAGCCAGAATGAATTCAAAGATTGTCCTTCTTTTAAAATCACCCAATCACGTGTATACTGCGTAATTTGGGTCGGTAGTTTTTCTATTTTGTTTTTATTTCCTGAGATATTGAAACTACTTTTCCACGTAAAATTTTGATTTTGAATATTAACACTATTAATAGTCAACTCATAACCTTTGTTACTCACTTCGCCAACATTGGCCCAATACTGGGAAAAACCAGAAGAAGTCTTAATCGGTTGTTGCAGTAAAATATTGGAAGTATATTTATCGTAAACATCCAGGGTAATAGATAATCTATTTTTAAATAACTCTGCATCAAAACCGATATTATACTGTGCTGTTGTCTCCCATTTCAAGTCATCATTACCAAGTTGCTGAGGCCCTATACCTGGTAAAGGAGAACCGATAACATCGGCATACGAACTACCTCCGGACCAAAGTCCCCGTGAAGCGAAATTGCTGATCCCTGACTGATTACCTGTAATTCCATAGGATGTTCTAATTTTCAGGTCATTTAACCAGTTTACATCTTTCAAAAAGTCCTCTTGCTTCAGTCGCCAAGCAAGCGCGAAAGCTGGAAAATATCCCCAACGATTATTTTTTCCAAATTTGGAGGAAGCATCAGCTCTTAATGTCGCTTCTGCAAAATATTTATCGGAATACTGATATCCTGCTCTTCCGAAAAAAGAAGCAATAGAGTAAGCTGTCCAGTCCTGAGATGAAGTACGGGTAGAAGCTGAAGAAATTAATTTATAACTATTGTTGGCAAATCCATTACCTTCTGCGTACAAATAATTCAAAGTATTATGCTGCAAGGTATTGCCCACTAAAGCCGTAATTTTGTGAACGCTATTGAATTGTTTTTGATAGTTTAAGGTCTGCTCATTAATCCAAGTGGTATTTTCAGAAATTCCTGACGTTGCTTGTCCATTGTTAGCTCTTCCAATACTAGTATTGGTATTCCAGTACTGATTTTCATCATATTTGTTGTAATCAGCACTAAAACTGCTCCTGAATTTTAAACCGGGAAGTATATCTGCTTCAGCGAAAACACTTCCGATATAACGTAAACTTAATGTATTGACATCATAATTATCAACTAATACATAAGTATTATCAGATCCTGTAGCCACCCCTTCCTGATCGTGTGTCGCTGTATAGGTAGCCGAAGAAACTGCAGAATTCCACAAACTGACCTGCGGACCGTCACCTGTACGTGCTTGATTTCTTTTTGTTCTAGCAATATTACTTGTAATTCCGATCTTAATGCGTTCATTTAGCTGTTGATCAAAATTAAACTTAAAATTTGCTCGTGAGAAATCGATAACTTTAAAAAATGCTTCTTGATCTGTATACCCAGTACCTATATAATATCGGGACTTATTTCCTCCACCTTGAATACCTAAACTATAATCTTGCACACGTCCATTTCTTAGAATAAAATCTAAACGATCATAGGTCTGCTGCTCCTCAGGTAGGCCACGACCTCCTTCGTTAACCGGTCGAAAAGGTCTGTTAGAAAAGTTTTGATTTAATGATGGTTTATCGATCCCCGAATTAATCCACCATTCATTCGCTAATGCCGCGGTTTCTGGTCCAGATGCCAAATGTGGCAAAGTCGATTTATCCGCTTGAACAAAACCATTGGAAAGATTAAAATCAATTTTTGTTTTTGCACCATAACTTCCCTGCTTAGTCGTTACAATAACAACACCATTAGCTCCCCTAGATCCATAAATTGCTGTTGCTGAAGCGTCTTTTAGTACTTCTATCGATTCAATATCTGCCGGATTTATATCGGCTAGTGGGGATGTAGTACGACCTCCTAAATTTGCATTTTGTAAGCTTGTATTGTTTAGAAAGACTCCATCAATAATATAGAGCGGATCACTGCTTGAATTAATAGAAGTCGTACCTCTGACACGGACAAATATACCTTCTCCCGGAACTCCAGAATTGGCTACGACCTGTAATCCAGCTGCCTTCCCCTGTAACTGAGCATCAAAACTGGCTACAGGTATTTTATTGACTTCCCCTGCATTAATCTTTGTGATGGCACCAACTACATCCTGTTTTTTTGTTGTTCCATAACCGATAACGACAACCTCATCCAAATTAGAAGCTGTGGGCAATAATTTTATGATACTTTTGGGTGATGTGATTTCTACAGTTTGCGATTGATAACCCAGAAAAGAAACGATGACTGTAGCTGGTAATTTTTGTCCCGTAATAAATTGAAAATTTCCATGACTATCTGTTTGGACAGAATGTGTCACACCTTGCAGCTTTACAGTCGCCCCCACTATTGGGTTTCCATTAACCTGGTCAACAACTTTCCCTTCAAAAGCCGCATTAACAATAGGAGTAGATTTACTTTGTGCATGGGAATAGGTTGGTTGCCCTAAATGCACAGTTAGGACAAAGAGTACCTGAAAAATCAGATACTTTTGATTTTTTTTCATATTCTTGTAGAAAATTAAGGTAAAAAAAGGTTTCTGACGACAACGCCAATTGGGAATCAGAACCTCATCTAATTTTTAAAATGGGGGAAGCTTGCTTCCCCTTTTTGTTAGTTTGTCGTTTTAACAACACATTCGAGAATCGTAATCCAGGTATTCGGAATGGAATAGGATGGATGAAAAATTAAGGAAGAAATTAAACATCATCTTCATAATGTCCAAAAAGGTTTGAGTCATCAAGCGTAGAATAATATTTCATACTGCTGTTTTTTAGTTAGGTGATTGATCCTGACTGTCTCTAATCAGGGTTTAGTGTGCTTATTCTTTAAAACACTTTGCAAATATAATTTTTTATCCCAATAAAAACTACTAATCCTATAGATTTTATTACACTCATAAATAAAATAGATTTCACGCTAATAAAAGGGACACTAAAAAACTAAAGTATAGGCTTACTTAGCTTATTTTTATTCTCATACTAATGTTCCTGTTCTATCATACATGAATGATTTTTTCCTCATATTTGCTACGGGCAAATCTGAAATTTCTATTGATCCTGCTAAAATCGAGAACTGAGTGCTATGATAGTCAAAAGATTAAAAAATAAATCGTTGTTCACAAATTAAAATATTTATCAGTTTAAATAAACCCTCTTTAGTTGGCTGTTACAACGGTAATGTTTGTTTCGTAGTAAGCTCGTAATAAAAAAACATCTGAACATATGT
>NZ_ASZT02000097.1:0-19928 GCF_001006065.1 Sphingobacterium sp. IITKGP-BTPF85 | reverse complement strand
TTGAACTTTAATCGTATAGATAATATATTTATCAGCAAATGCTGGTTTTGGTTGTTGTGTTTTGGCAGCTACAGAATCTAAATCGATTTTAAATACCAAACTATCACCTTCACCTACAAGTTTAAATAAACCTGTTGGATCTCCTGGGTTTTGTTTGATGATACTATCTGGATATAATTGTACGATTTGTGGAATTCCAGCATCAAAAGTACTATTTAATAATGAATCTCTATCTGTTTTAACAACCATGTCTACCGACAATAAATCACCAGATACAGCTTTTTCAGCACCAGCATCTTTAGCGATTTTGTATTCTAGCCACCTTCAGCCTTTTTAAAATTTTGGCAAGCAGTTAATAATAGTCCTGATGCCGCGAATAATAGAATTGATTTCTTCATTTCAGTTTTATTGCTATCTTATTTTGTTAATATTTCTTTATAATTCGGTAAAGCGGATTTAAATGTATTGATAACCGTTTGTAGATCATCATGTGAATTTCCTCCAGATGCATTGAGATGACCACCGCCATTAAAATATGTTTTGCATATTTCATTGCATGGAACATCACCAATCGAGCGCAAAGATAATTTAATTTGTTCTTTTCTGTCAATAATTAATGCAGCTAATCGAATTCCTTTAATTGACAATGCATAATTCACAAGTCCTTCGGTATCTCCAGTAATCACTTCGAAGCTTTTTAAATCTTCTTGTGTAACGTAAATCATGGCTGTGTTGTACTCTGGGAATACTTCTAAACGATTGAGTAAGCAGTATCCTAAGAATTTTAACCTTCCTTCCGAAGAACTGTTATAGATCAGCTCGTGAATAGCCCAGTTCTCTGCGCCACAATCGATCAAGCTCGCGATTATCCGGTGTATTTCTGAAGTCGTAGAACGGAAACGGAATGAACCTGTGTCGGTCATAATGCCTGTATACAGGCAGGTTGCCATATCTGCAGAGATACTGCCAGCATCTTGCATTTCTGTTGTTATAAATCTGAAAATTAGCTGTGCAGTTGCCGCAGCTTTAGGATCCCAATATTCATAATCATGAAAACCTTGAGGTTCAAGATGGTGGTCAATCATACATTTTATACCTGTCGCGTTTTCAACAGGAACTGCCATATCATGGATACGGGACAGTCCATTAAAATCAAGGCAGAAAATGATTTCAGCATCGGCAATTAATTTTTGATTTTCTTGTACTTCTTTGGTGTAAATGCGCACATGTTCTAAACCCGGTAACCAGTCTAAAAAGGATGGGAAATCGGATGGAACGATAAGGCTTACATCATGTTTATGGCCTTTTAGCAATAAAATAGACCTAATGAAGAACCCAGCGCATCGCCATCCGGCTTGAAGTGCGTAGTGATTACAATTCTTTTAGGTTCTGATAAAAGTGTTTTTAGTTGTTCTGATGTCAGCATATTCGTATTAAGTCTGCAAACCTACTATAAAAAAAAATATTTATAGCATTTTTTTATAAACATTTGAGACGTTTTTGATTTTTGATTTATGTTTTTAAATTTTTGAAATACAATTTGTTAAAATTTATAAACATAAATTTTGTGATCTCGTTTAGAGCTAATTAAATAAGATGAATTATTCCCGAAATCGATAGGACCAAAATAGAATTTTGACATACCTTCTACAGGAAAGCCATTTCTTACAAGACCATCTTCATTGAAGATATAAATCATACGGTTATCTGTACCTACAGCAACAAGATCGTTATTGTTTGTCACTTTAAAGAATAAAGGTCTGTTACTGACATCGTCCACAAATTTGTATGCAAAATATTTAGTGCTATCTTTCTGGTTATACACAGATAGATTATTGTCACTAAGAACAACGTAATCTTTATCCGCACTGCCACTTACATCTTCAAAGTTGAACGTAAAGTTTGTGCCCCAATCGCCAATTTTTAATTTGATCGGATCTCCCTCGAAAGGAACTTTAATCACTTCTCCTTTATCTTTCGGTACAATAACAAAGGAATTCTTCATATCCGAAGTTGTTATCAACCAATTGGGTTCTTTAACGTTTGCCCATTGACATTAAGCTCTTCTTTACGGATAAGAGTACCATCTTCATTAAAAAAGTAAACTGACCCTTGGCTGGTTCCTGCAATGATAAAATTTTGATTAGCAATTGTAGCTGCTTTCAAATCAAATAAAATTTTGCTGTCCAAGCTTGGATTTTTCCAATCTTCGATCTTTTTTCCCGTCAGATCGTATACAGCTATCTGGTTTGAGCACGGAATATAGATTCTTTTTTCATTGTTGAAATTTGTCAGTGTAAGACCTGCAGAGGCATTGCTTGGTAAACCCACAGAAAAACCAGGTATTAACTTTCCATCAGGAGAAAAACGATACAGACGACTTCTGGTATTCAACAGTATACTACGGTCCTGCAATTGAATCGGTTGCCCTAAAATTTCTCCCTGAAAGAGTGTTTTCCATAATTCTTTACCAGAAGGCTGAGTGCATAGACCGTATGATCCTGCTCTTGTACTAAAATAAATTTGCTGTTTTCAGTCTGATTAAATACCCAAGGATTATTGATTAATTTTGAGTTCATTTGAAATGTCCATGCTGCAGTCCCTCCAAAACGATTTTTAGATTTGTATAAGGCATAAAAACCTGAAATAAATCCACCAGCATTTCCACTTACCTGCAAAGAAGTCGAGTAAAAATTTTGATAACCAAAAAGTTCCTTATCTCTGAAGTTTTTAGCATACTCCGACTTTAAGTTATTAATGATTGTATTCTTCGCTGTTTCAGGTTCAATATAAAACGTAACATTCGCTCTGTTACTCTGAATGGCACTATGATTCTTGAAGATGGCTGTTCCAGACATCATCTGGTTATCGAAATAAGCCTGACGGTACTTTCGTAGAACACCGGTCTGATTTGCCACAACAAGTACTTTTCCGATTCTTGTAAAGTATGGACGCTGAAAACTTTTGAAGGGATCTCCGAAACTTGAATAAAGAATGTTGGAATAATCAAATTGGTAGATATCATCTCCTTGATTGCGGCTTATTTTTTTGAAGTTTCTATAAATTTACTGCTATCAGCTAAACTAACAAGACCTAGAATATTCTCATTATCCAATTCCGCAATTGCAAATTCATCATTCCATAAAGGTAAAATATCAGTTTGAAAGATTACTTTTCCTTCATTCTCAATGAGCTTTTGATGGCTCTTAATTTTATCAGCTTCCTTTCGATAGGTAAATAAATCGCTAAGTGAGCGATGAAAGCTATTGATATCAGAAAGGCTATAGTTAATGTAGGAAGAGGTGTTTTTTGGTAAAAAATTAGCTAAAGTTTGCACTTGTGGTGATTGATGAGCAAAAAGTTGCAGATAGTTATGCTGATTCAGGTTAAGCTGCGTTTCTCCTTTAAAAATTAATGCATCATCTTTGAAGTTTAGATTCCAGGCTGTAGATCCTTGTAATGAATCAATTTGATTAAGATACATGCCAAACTTACTGCGCATGATTTTTTTGCTAGAGTTGCAATTTGATTATTACTAAAATAAAGACTTAACGGAGTATTCTTACTGTTTTGACTGATGAAGAATTCAATTTGCTTATGATCTAATTTTTTAACCGATTTATCAATGACCTGATGGATTATTGAAGGATTATAACCAGCAAAAAGAATATTTTCATGAAGTGTACAGAACAGCACAGAATCTTTAATACCTTTATCAAAACTGTAAATGCGGTGACCTAGCGTGTCAGTTTGATTTTTCTTGTATTTTTTATCTACACCTTGAAATAAAGCTTCTAAGGTCTTATCGTTTATTTTTTCATTCAGACCGACCGTATATAATGATGCCATACCCGATTTTGTAGGGTGATAGGAAAGAATGACTTCCACATCTTGCACTTTGCCTTTAATCGATGCCGCACTTAAGAAATCCTGCTTAATTGTTTTGAGATTGTCAAAATCTTGTTTTCCCTGAATTGCTTCAAACAGTTCGAAATTCTGGAAAATTGTATCCGTTGTTTCGTTATTTCTGAAAGCTGCAATGAAGTAGGTATCAGCAGGTAAATACTGGAGTGTTTTTGTCGCAGTTTCTTGCTTGCTGCTGCTGTCGGAGAAGTAGTAGATGGAAGCCGCAACTACGGCTATAAAAAGTAGGACAGTAACAATAATCGTATTTCTCATATCTAATAACAAACGTACTAAAAAATATCTGGAACCTGAGTTGTCACAAATGTAAGTACTCTTTTGTAACAATAAATTTAACAAATATTCTCCTTTTCTGAGGAAGATTTGATACATTTATCCAGCATTAATAAAATATAGACGTAATTTTCGATTAATGAATAAGAGAATCATCCTAGTGGCTGCATTTTTTGGTGCACTAGCTGTTATTTTAGGCGCTTTTGGTGCGCATGGTTTAGAAGGTAAGATTAGTGAACAACATATCGAAACTTGGAAAACTGCCAATCAGTACCATTTTTACCATACTTTGGCTTTGTTGTTTCTGTCCACTTTTTCGCGGGCAAAAACTGCATCTATCCGTGTCTCATTTATAGCCTTTATAATTGGATTGCTTTTCTTTTCAGGTTCTTTATATCTGTTAAGTGTGCGCGAAATTACAGGTTTTGGAAATCCAGCTATTCTTGGCCCAATAACACCGCTGGGTGGGGTCGCCTTTATAGTAGGTTGGGCAGCACTTTTCGTTGCTGCATTAAAGAATAAGTCATAATTTAACGGTTTTATTACCGTAAGATGAGCCCTCGGAGAAATTAACGTTTTTTCGAGGGCTTATTTTTTAGTAATTTTACATGATACTTGAAATGAATATGCCAGAGCCTCAAAACTTATTTTTTACAGACCGAGCAACTGTTTTTGTTGATGTTATTTTGCCTTTAGCATTAGCGAATACCTATACTTACCGAATTCCAGTTGAATGGAATGATAAGATCCAGGTCGGTGTTCGTGTTATGGTGCAATTTGGAAAGAATAAAATCTATTCTGCTATTGTAAAACAAATAACGAAAGAGGCTCCAAAGCATTATGAAGCAAAGTATATTTTAGACATCATTGATGAAAAACCTATCGTAGATGGTGCACAACTACAGTTGTGGGACTGGATATCTGATTATTATATGTGTTCATTGGGAGAGGTTATGCAAGCTGCTTTACCCTCTGCTTTGAAATTGGCAAGTGAAACTAAGATCGCCTCGGCTATTCCAGAAGATTTCGACCGTTCGACTTTGACTGATAAAGAGTATCTGATCATTGAAGCACTTGAGGTGGCCGGTGAACTAAAAGTAAATGATATCGTTAAGCTATTGAGTCAAAAGTCTGTTTTCCCCATATTGAAAGCGATGTTTGATAAGGGAATAATATTGATTTCTGAAGAGATTACTGAACGATATAAACCAAAGACTAAAGTTTTTTTCTCTTTTGCTCCGGAATTTCGGGATGAAGATGGTAAACGGAACTTATTAGATGCCTTAAATCGAGCTCCAAAACAGCAGGATGCCGTATTGGGTTTCATGCAATTGTTGAAAAAAGGAGTGGATGTTACCCGACAGATGATAATGGAAGCATCGGGATGTGGTTCGGGCGCCATTACAGCATTAGTTGATAAAGGCGTATTTCAGGTAAAAGAGAAAGTCGTCAGCCGTTTTCAAGGAGAAGATCTCGAATTGGAGGCCAATTTTGAATTTAATGATAATCAAAAACGTGTTTTTGACGAAATTCATCAGTGCTTTGAAACTAAAGATGTCACCTTATTGCATGGTGTGACAGCATCGGGGAAAACACAACTCTATATCAGATTGATTGAGGAAGCATTGGCAAGAGGTCATTCAGCCCTATATTTACTGCCTGAAATAGCTTTAACATCACAGATTACCGCACGTCTCAAATTGCATTTTGGCGATAAACTTGGTGTATATCATTCGAAATTTAATGATAACGAACGTGCTGAGGTATGGCATAAGGTAATGAAAAACGAATTTAAGGTTATCGTAGGTGCCCGTTCTTCCGTGTTTTTACCTTTTCAAGATCTGGGGATTATTATTGTCGATGAAGAGCATGAGAGTTCTTACAAACAATATGATCCCGCACCGCGCTATCATGCCCGTGATACAGCGATATATTTGGGGTATATTCATCAGACTAAAGTCTTACTAGGTTCTGCAACACCATCTATTGAAAGTTTCTATAATGCAAAATCCAAGAAATATGGTTTTGTACAGCTTTTAGAACGTTTTGGTCAAGCACAATTGCCAGAAATCCATATTGTCGATATACCGCAAGAAGGAAGAAAGGAAAATATGTTTTCATACTTCTCGGGTACTTTATTAAAAGCTATAGAAGGAGCATTGGAACGTAAGGAACAAGTGATTCTATTTCAGAATCGACGTGGACATACCACCATAATTCAATGTAACACCTGTGGTTTTGTAGCTAAATGTGTGAACTGTGATGTCAGTATGACTTACCATAAGAGTTCAAACATGATGCATTGCCATTACTGTGGCCACGTGGAACCTCCAATTAAAATCTGCCCCGCATGTGGTATGCCACATATTGAAAGTAAAGGTTTTGGAACCGAGCGTGTAGAGGAAGAACTGGAATTACTGATGCCTAATGTCCGAATAGGACGTTTGGATCTAGATTCTACAAAAGGGAAAAATGGTTTTGATAAAATTATAGGTGCTTTTGATGAACATGAATTTGATATTCTGATCGGTACACAAATGGTTGCAAAAGGACTGGATTTTGGAAAGGTCAGCTTAATCGGTATCATCAATGCAGATACCATGATTAATTTCCCTGATTTTAGAGCCTATGAAAGAGCTTTTTCACTTTTCTTGCAGGTCGCAGGACGTGCAGGAAGAAGAGAGGCAGGAGGACAGGTTATCATTCAGACTTACACACCAAAACACCGTGTGTTAGAACAGGTTGTTGCGCATGATTATCAAGCCATGTTTGATACAGAGATCATTGAACGTAAAAATTTCGCATATCCGCCGTTCTACCGTGTGATCAGAATTGATATTAAGCATATGGATATCCAGAAATGTTATGACGGAGCTAAAAAATTTGCGTCAGGTCTGCGCCAGCAATTAGGTTCACGGGTTCTTGGACCAGAAACCCCTTTAGTAGGAAGAGTACGTAATTATTTTATTCAGACGATCACATTGAAAATTGAACGCAATAACATCAGTATTGTTAAAGTAAAAGATCTGATTAAGATGGTGAAGAATGATTTTATTGCAGATAAAGCAAACACGGGTTCACGCATTGTGATCGATGTAGATCCTTATTAGAGGAATCGGTAGATGAAATTAGCCAAAAATTATTCTTTTCAAATGAAATAGCTTGCAGGCTAATTGATTAGTTATGAAAAAGTTCTTGTAGTGGTAATTGTTAAATAACAATAGTATTTTTGAGTCATAATGGCGTATAAATTTGTAGATAATTATAGAGAAAAAGGTGCTCGTAAGCAATTGGTGCAGCTGCTGAAGACAAGAGGTATTAGTGACCAGAATGTGCTGAATGCCATTGCTAAAGTACCACGTCATTTTTTCTTTGATGAAACCTTTTGGAATCAAGCATATAAAGATATCGCATTTCCAATCGGCGATGGACAAACGATATCTCAACCGTATACTGTTGCTTATCAATCGGAACTGCTGCATGTTAAAAAAGGAGATAAGGTTTTAGAAATAGGAACAGGTTCGGGATATCAAACTTGTATACTGCTGGAGCTAGGCGCTCAGGTTTATACCATAGAACGACAAGAAAATTTATATAATAGAACCATACAGGTATTGCCATATATGGGATATAAACCCCATTTTTTCTGTGGGGACGGTTCCAAAGGAATTGAACAGCATGCACCATATGATAAGATTATCGTAACTGCGGGTGCTCCATTTGTACCCGAGATTATGCTGAAGCAGTTAAAAATAGGGGGTATATTTGTAATACCGGTAGGTGATGAGAAAGAACAAAAAATGGTCACAATCATTCGGGTTGGTGAGAATGATTTTGATAGAATTGAATTAGATACATTTAGATTTGTCCCTTTGGTTGGGGATCAAGCTTGGTAATAACCAGGCTTTTTTTTAGCGATTTGGATTATGATCCCTTCTTACTATTAAATGTTCAGAGAAATGACGAATATAGGGCTGATGATAAAGAATAGCACTGTGATCTCAATGCATCAAATTAATGAGGCAGTTTTACTGCGTGCATCTAATAACTAATGATACATCAAACTGCTGGTAAAGAAGATGTGAATGCCTTAAATAATTAATAAAAAGTAAACAAAATGAGTGTAACGTGCCTATAATGCCGTTGAAAATGGATACTCATAAATAATTATATTCAGATGGAAGCGAGCATGAGCATCTGTATTGCTTTTGGGGAGGAGTATGCTTATGCTCGCTTCATTACCGTTAAACAACAAATTATACTTCAATGAAAGATAAAATAATGGATTTATATCTTAGCAATAAGGAACAGATTGAACAGGAAGTAAAAAAGCTCGACAGAGTGATCAATAAGAATAGTTTTTATCGCCTCGGTGTTATTATTTTTGGTGGGGCAGCGCTATTCTATTCATTTCAGCTTGAAAATCTTGTTCTTGTATTGATTTTATTTTTTGCACTGATATTTCTTTTTGCTTTTTTGGTTAATAGACAAAGTAAATTAGAAAAAATAAGTGATTACCAGAAAGCGTTATTAGCGGTCAATGTCAATGAGCTAACGCTAGCAAATACAGGAGTCAATATCTACGATAACGGTATGCATCTGGAAGATGGTAAGCATCCTTACAGCTCCGATCTGGACATTGTAGGAAATCATTCGCTATTTGAGTTATTAAACCGCTCAACTACAAAACTGAGTATAGCGGTATTAGGTAGTTGGTTACTTAATGATGCAAAGCGTGGCGAGATTGTGAAACGTCAGGAAGCTGCAGCTGAAATAGCTAGTGATATGCGTTGGAGTCAGGATTTTCAAGCAAAGCTTTTATCAAATCTGAATCAGAAGCTAGATGTAAAGTCTTTTTTAGCAACCTATTTTGAGTCCGGAGATTTTACATTCGGAAGCGCAATTATGCGGATCTATGTTAAGCTTGCCCCTTTTATATTTATAGGATCGGTCGTTTTAGCCGTTTTTGTTCCATCTGTGGCATACCTCCCAGTCATCATAGGATTGATCCATATCCTTTGGTCAATGTTCAATGGTGGCAAAATTTCTTTTTTTTCCAGTCGGATCGATAAAGTAGGAAATCTGCTGGATTCATATGCCGCAAGTATGGAACTGGTCGAAAATAGGGCTTGGACAGCGAACCGTAACCAGGAATTACAGGAAAAATTAAAAATAGAGGGGTCATCAGATTCGGTTTCCCATGCGTTCAAGAAATTGGGTAAGCTGATCAGTAATCTGGATGCCCGAAACAACATGATGGTCGGGACAGTTTTAAATCTGATATTTTTATGGGATTTTAAGCAGGTATTGGCCATTGTAGACTGGAAAGCTAAGTATCAAGCTAATATTTTGGAAGCTTTTGATACTTTAGCAGAAGTAGAGGCTTTGGTGAGTTTAGGTACTTGGAAGCGTAATCATGCTGAATGGACTACCCCAATTATTCTTGACCATCTGGAGACACCCATAGAAGCTGTCGATTTGGCGCATCCCTTGATTGCTTCTGATAAATCTATTGCCAATACCTATACCAATGCTGACCATGAAATCGCTTTGGTGACAGGATCCAATATGGCTGGAAAGAGTACATTTCTGCGTACTGTCGGTATAAATGCTGTTTTGGCTTATGCGGGAGCAGTAGTGCCAGCAAGATCTTTCAAAATTCCGATGTTTCATTTGATATCTTATATGCGCATTAAGGATAATCTGAATGAAAGTACGTCAACTTTTAAAGCAGAATTGGACCGTATGAAATTTATTTTAGAAACTGTAGCGGAACGCAACGATAGTTTCTTTTTAATCGATGAGATGTTAAGAGGAACTAATTCTGTTGATAAATACTTAGGATCTAGAGCTATTATCAAAAAATTGATTACAGAAAAAGGAAAGGGAATGGTTGCAACGCATGATCTGCAATTATCAACGTTAGCCGATGAATATCCGCAGGTTGTAAAGAATTACCACTTTGATATACAGGTGATCCAAGGAGAAATGCTATTCGATTATAAACTGAAAATAGGAGAGTGTAAAATATTTAATGCTTCAATGTTGTTAAAAGGTATTGGAGTCGACGTAGAACAAGGAAGAAATTAAACAAAAATGACATTACAAGAAAGAATTGAACAGTCGAGAACACATCATTTTATAACTGTTTTTCCGTTTACAACAAATCACCACGCAACATTATTTGGTGGTAAAGCCATGGCGATCATGGACGAGGTAACTTTTATGTGTGCAACACGGTTTTGTAGAAAAGCACTCGTAACTGTTTCCTCAGATAAGATTGATTTTGAAAAAGCAATCCCTGCAGGTAGTATGATTGAAGCTATTGCGGAAGTAATACATGTAGGAAGAACTAGCTTAAAGGTAAAAGTGGAGATCTTCTTAGAAGATATGTACAAAGATGGAAGAGAATTAGCGGTGAAGGGTGTTTTCTCATTTGTTGCCTTAGATGACAATAAAAAGCCGATACCAGTTTTACAGGGACTGGAAATCGACGATTAGTATATCGGATATCCTAAATTGCGTATGGAATAACAGGTCGTGTTATTCCATACGTTTTATAGGAGATAGGTCGTTTAACTCTTCCTCAGTAAATAGCCTATAGTGTACTTTGAAAGTTTTCCCCAAAGAAGACTCTAAAGAAAATCCCCCCGGGCCAAACCCATCAAGTACATCAAGTGTGAAATGTGAAAATTTCCAATATTCAAATAAATCCCGATCGATCCAAAATTCATAACCTTCAGCAAGCCCGATCATAGCATCATTCATTCTGGGATAGTATCCACCTTTTTCAAAACATTGCGGCTGTGTGCCTTCGCAACACCCTCCAGCCTGATAGAACATCAGATCTCCGTGTTGAGCTACTAATTCACGAATCAGTTCTTTGGCTTTTTCAGTAACTGCTAAACGCTCTGTCATCATATATTGCTTTTATATCAGTATCATAAGAAATTAAAAATGGGATTATATCGATAACCCCATTTTTTAATATTGTGTTTTGCTGATTAGAAAAATCCAAGTTTCTCTTTGCTATAAGAAATCAGCATATTTTTTGTTTGACGGTAATGGTCGAGCATCATTTTATGATTCTCACGTCCGATACCCGATTGCTTATAACCACCAAAAGGAGCGCCTGCAGGATAAGAGTGATATTGGTTGACCCATACACGTCCAGCCTGGATAGCGCGCGGGATCTGGTATAATTGATGAGCATCTCGTGTCCATACACCAGCTCCCAGTCCATAAATGGTATCATTAGCAATTTCTAAAGCCTCTTTTTCATCTTTAAATGTAGTTACTGCTAATACCGGGCCGAATATTTCCTCTTGGAAAATACGCATTTTGTTATGACCCTTAAATAAAGTTGGTTTGATATAATAACCATCTTCTAAGCCATCACCCAAATGGTTCTCATCGCCACCAGTTAATACTTCTGCCCCCTCTTCTTTACCCAATTTAATATAGGACATGATTTTATCCTTTTGGATTTTTGAAGCCTGTGCACCCATCATAGTCTCAGGGTCCAAAGGATCACCAACTTAATTTGATTCACACGGTCTATTACTTTAGCAATAAAGCGTTCGTAAATATCCTCCTGAATCAATAAACGCGATGGACAAGTGCAAATTTCACCTTGATTTAATGCAAACAGAACAGCTCCCTCAATTGCTTTGTCTAAAAATGCATCGTCGTGGTCCATGACAGAACTGAAGAAAACATTTGGAGATTTACCGCCCAATTCCAATGTTACAGGAATGATATTTTCAGTTGCATACTGCATTACCATACGACCTGTTGCGGTAGAACCTGTAAATGCAGCTTTAGAAACTTTAGGGTTTGTTACTAATGCGCGACCTAATTCACCACCAAAACCATTCACGATGTTAACAACACCAGAAGGAAGTAAATCACCGATTATTTCCATTAAAACAAGAATTGATGTGGGGGTACTTTCCGCAGGTTTTAGAACCACACAGTTACCTGCAGCTAATGCAGGAGCTAATTTCCATACAGCCATCAGAATAGGGAAGTTCCAAGGGATAATCTGCGCGATCACACCAATAGGTTCATGCACAATAAGAGACACCGTATTTTGATCCAATTCACTTAGTGAACCTTCTTCAGCACGGATAACACTTGCAAAATAACGGAAGTGATCAATGGCTAAAGGAATATCGGC
This sequence comes from Sphingobacterium sp. IITKGP-BTPF85, assembly GCF_001006065.1. NCBI lineage: Bacteria > Pseudomonadati > Bacteroidota > Sphingobacteriia > Sphingobacteriales > Sphingobacteriaceae > Sphingobacterium > Sphingobacterium sp. IITKGP-BTPF85. Next base: position 7,552 of record NZ_ASZT02000097.1, on the reverse strand, counting down.
ATTTAATGTTTCGCGAACAGCTTTTCCGTTGTCAACAGTTTCCACTGTGGCAATATATTCTAAATTCTGTTCGATGCGGTCTGCTATTTTATTTAAAATGATGCTTCTTTCGGTTGCTGAAGTCTTTCCCCAAGTTTCAAATGCTTTCGCGGCAGTATCAACAGCTAGTTCTAAATCTTCTTTTGTAGAATGTGCGACTTGTGTAAATACTTTTCCATCTAAGGGAGAAATATTGTCAAAATATTTACCTAATGTAGGTGGAACAAATTCTCCACCAATGTAATTTCCATAACGTTCTTTAAACGATGGTCTTTGAATTGCTGCCATAATATTTATTTTTATAATGTTATACAAATTGTTGAATACCAAATTTAACGAAAACGATTGTTCTCGTATAGCATTATAGTTTCAAACGATAGCACTATAGGTGCAACACTGTCAGCAAATATTTCTATTAATCAAGTTAATACTATTGGATATTTAAGACAATTTGTCTAAGTTTGATTACCAGCCAATTATAATAAAAGATAGGGATATGATAAATAACAGGCTTGTAAATACATTACCATTTTCGTCGCGTCATGAACTTTCTACTTTGGTAGAAAATAGGAGAGCTTTTACGTTAGAAAATTTGGAGCTTAATGTCTTTGAAACATATAAGGCGTCAGAAAAAGTAGCGTTACAGTTTGATGATCTGGTAATGATCAATATGATTCAGGGTAAAAAAGTGATGCATTTGCAACAGGTGGATTCCTTTGATTATTTACCGGGTCAGACCATGGTTTTGCCAGCCTATAGTAAGATGCAGATCGATTTTCCCGAAGCGACTTTTACCGACCCTACGCAATGTACGGCGCTGACCATAAGTAAAAGTAAGATAGACGGTGTGATCAACCGTTTAAATGAGTGCTATCCCAAAGAACAACATTTAGCAGATTGGAAATTAGATATGAATTTATTCCATCTCTATAATACACCCGAATTGACAGATTTAATTAATAAATTATTTCAGACCATTACGGGAGATAATGTGTTGAAAGATGCATTAGCAGATTTAGCATTTAATGAATTAGTTATTCGTCTTTTACAGACGCAGTCACTATTATCACTTGATATTGCCAAGACAAAAACAAACACGGTATTACAGCATATTCGGAACTATATACATGCCAACCTTTCAGAATCCATTACTGTGGAAATTTTGGAAAAGCAGGCAAATATGAGTAAATCAAGTCTATTTCGCCTTTTTAAGAATGAGTTGGGAATAACGCCTATCGAATATATCATACGAACGCGTATGCAACAGGCAAAGAGCTTATTACGAAAAACAAGAAGTGTTAAAGAGACGTGCTTTAGTTTGGGATTTAATGATGTAAACTACTTCGTCCGTCTCTTTAAAAGCAGGGTGGGAGTGACACCCGGTGCTTATATAATAGGAGAATAAAATTTTATTTTTCATCATCCTATCAAGCTCTCTTTTGCCTTCTCTTTCCTTGATTGTATCACGCTTGTCAAAGTCTTTTTTACCTTGTGCTAAGGCAATTTCGACTTTTGCAAATCCTCTGGCACTGATGAAAATACGTAAAGGAACGATTGTAAACCCTTTCTCTTCACCTTTCACGCGTAATTTTTTTAATTCTTTTTTTGTTAAAAGCAACTGGCGATCTCGTTTTGCTTCATGATTGTAAAAAGATCCATGCGAATACTCGGCAATATGCATGTTCCGCAAATAAAGTCCATCATGGAAAAAGTTGCAGAAACTGTCGTTGATATTTGCTTTCCCTTCCCTAATTGATTTAATTTCAGTGCCTAGTAAACGTATTCCTGCAACATACCTGTCCAGAAGGTTGTATTCAAATGAAGCTCTTTTATTTTTTATATTGATATCTGATGATATTGCCATAATTTCTTAATATATTTATTCCTATTCCATTTCCAATACAAACCAGATTAAGTTTGTTAAATGTAATCACATAGGAAAGCAAATATAAATATTATAATGGTGTTTTTTTAGCATTGTTATTTTTGGATTTTAATTTAAGTGTTAAATTAAAATTATTTTTACGATATTTATATGTGAAAAATATGACTAACATTAAGTGAAAGTCAGCTTTTGTTTTCGTATGTTTGCATCGTTTTTGATTTAATACTGTTTTTCGTGCAGTATTATGAAGTCATTTTGTGTTAATCTATTTGGAAGTAGGAATTGAAAGTGTTGATGATGAAGCTATTATTTTGGTAATCATTACAATCAAAAACAATTATAAAATTTAAGAAATACCTTTTAATCGCATGAGTAAAGGAAAATTAGGCGAGAGAATATCGCAATTTAAAATCGTTAATGAATTAAAAGCTAAGGGCTTATACGCTTATTTTAGACCGATTCAGTCGAGACAGGATACCGAAGTGAAAATTGATGGCAAGCGTGTTTTGATGTTTGGTTCTAATTCTTATTTAGGGTTAACGACGGATGAACGTATTATCAAAGCTTCTCAAGACGCATTAGCAAAATATGGAACCGGTTGTGCTGGATCTCGTTTTTTAAATGGTACTTTAGATATTCATGTGGAGCTTGAAGAGAAATTGTCGGCTTATGTGGGGAAAGAGTCTACTATTTTATTCAGTACAGGTTTTCAATCAAACTTGGGCCCATTATCATGTCTTACTGGGCGCAATGATTATATCTTATTGGATGAACGTGATCATGCTTCTATCATTGATGGAAGTAGATTATCTTTTTCTAAAGTAATCAAATATGCACACAATGATATGAATGATCTGCGTGCAAAAATTGCTAGATTACCAGAAGAAAGTGGTAAATTGATTGCAACGGATGGTATCTTCAGTATGGAGGGAGATATTGTTAATTTGCCTGAATTGATAAAGATTGCAGATGAATTTGATGCAACTGTTATGGTTGATGATGCACATAGTTTAGGTGTAATCGGAGAAAAAGGTGCAGGTACTGCCTCTCACTTTGGACTAACCGACAGTGCCGACTTAATTATGGGTACTTTCAGTAAATCATTTGCCTCTCTAGGTGGCTTTGTATCAGGCGATGCTGATGTTATCGATTACTTGAAACACTCTGCGCGTTCAGTTATGTTCAGTGCAAGTATGACACCAGCTTCTGTCGCTTCGACATTGAAAGCTTTGGAGATTATACAAACCGAACCTCAGCATATTGAGAAATTATGGTCAAATACAAATTATGCTAAAAAATTACTTTTAGAAAGTGGATTTGATTTAGGTGCTACAGAAAGCCCTATATTACCGATCTTTATTAGAAATAACGAGAAAACATTCTGGGTAACCAAAATGCTTCAAGACGATGGGGTTTTTGTTAATCCAGTAGTTTCACCTGCTGTTCCTGCAGAAGAATCATTGATTCGTTTCTCTTTAATGGCAACACATAGCTTTGATCAAATTGATGAAGCTATTGAGAAGATGGTAAAAGTCTTCAAATTAGCAGATGTTGAATCTTTAATCTAAGTGTCTATTATGATACAGGTTATTCCCGTTGAAACAAAGAAACAGAAACGGTTATATATAGATTTTCCGCATAGTTTATATGCGGAAAATCCTTATTATGTACCAGAGCTATATCTTGCTCAGTATGATTTGCTTACTCCTGGTAAGCATCCTTTCTACAAACATTCCTCCACACAATTATTTTTAGCATACAAAGATCAAAAACTGGTCGGTCGTATCGCCGCAATTTGGAATGTTAATCATAATTCATTCAATCAAGTGCAGGAAGGGCAATGGGGATTTTTTGATTGTATTAACGATCAAGAGGTTGCAAATGCTTTGTTTCAAGCAGCAAAGGATTGGGTGAAAGCTAAAGGTGGAACTAATATTGTTGGTCCAATTAATTTAACGACTAATGATACTTGTGGTCTATTGATCGAAGGATTTGATAGCCCACCTGTAGCGATGATGCCTTATAATTTTCCTTATTATCCAGAATTAGTTACTCAAGCAGGTTTTCAAAAAAAGTTGATTTGCGTGCCTACCTAGTGATGGAAAATAAAGCAAGTAAACGATCTGTGCTGTTGTTGGAGAAACTGGAAGAACGATTAAACCGTTCGGGAATTAAGATTCGTCAAATGAACTTGAAGGATTTTAAAAATGAAACCGAGCGAATTAGGGAGATCTATAATAAAGCTTGGGATAAAACTTAGGTTTTGTGCCTTTTACGGAAGATGAATTTAACTACGCTGCAAAGGAAATGAAAATGATCGTTGATCCTCGATATGCTTTATTGGCTGAAAAGGATGGAAAGGTCATTGGATTCGCTTTAGGAATTCCGGATATCAATCAGATTCTAATTAAAATCAAACGTGGTAGACTATTGCCGACTGGGATTTTTAAATTGCTCTTTGGATTGAAAAAGGTAAACCTAATTCGAGTTTTGATGCTTGGCGTATTGGATGAGTATCGTAAATTAGGAATAGAAGCCTGCCTTTATGGTAGGATAATTAAAAACTCTGGCGATGGCTTTACCGTCAAAGGAGCAGAATGCTCGTGGATGCTTGATACTAATTATATGATGAATCACGCCATCGAGCAAATCAATGGAGAATTATACAAACGCTATCGTTTGTATGAGCAAGCGCTATGAGAAAAAAAATCCTAATCACAGGCGCAAGTGGTTTTGTCGGTTATCATCTCGTTCAAGCTGCCCGTGAGGCAGGTTTGGAGGTGCATGCAGCTGTTCGGAAAACCAGTGATGTCAGTGAAATAAAGTCTTTTGTTGATCAATTTGTTTATCCTGATTTTAAAGATAAGGATTCATTATTGAAACTGCTGGAGCAAGAGCAATATGCCTATATTGTTCATGGAGCAGCTATGACTAGAGCGAAGAATGAGCAGGATCTTGTTGATGTTAATGTCGGTTATACTGAAGTTTTAGCAGATGCGGTATTTCAGGCTAATATTCCTCTTGAACGTTTTGTTTTTATCAGTAGTTTGGCAGCTATTGGCCCGGTGGCCTATGATGCACCAGCTATCAATGAACAAAATGAGTATCATCCTGTGACCGCTTATGGTCGAAGTAAGGTGTTAGCAGAACGCATGCTTGAAAAATATGCAGCTAATAAGCTTTCGATTATTCGCCCCACCGCCGTGTATGGTCCCAAAGAGAAAGATCTTTTTGTTTTATTTAAAACATTAAATGCTGGATTTGACGCCTATATCGGGAAATCGCCACAAAAATTAACGTTTGTCTTTGTGAAAGATCTGACAGATGCTATTTTAAATGCTTGTTTTCTCGATAATGGAGATAAAAAATCTTACAATATTACAGACGGCCAAGTTTATGGTCGTTATGAAATGGCGACAATTTTCAAGAAATACACTTCAAAATCATTATATAGATTTCATCTTCCATTTAGTCTTGTGAAAGGTGTTGCTCAGGTTATGGAGCGGGCTTATAAAAATTCCAGCACCATACCGGTATTGTATCCGGAAAGATTAAATGAATTGACAGCAGCCAGTTGGGCATGTGACATCAGTTCGTCAAAAGAAAATATTCAATATAGACCGCGTTATGATTTGGATGCTGGACTGAAGGTTACAATTCAGTGGTACCGTGATAATAATTGGTTATAATAAAAAGAGAGATGAGTGGTCAAAAAATAAATAAAAAACTTTTCAAGATAGAAAAAGAACAAATATATTGAGTAATCCGGAACAGAAATTTATTTCATATTTAGTTCCACGTATTCCAAATTGGATTTCGTCCGATGGTTTGACAGCGATCGGTCTATTTGGATCCGTCATGATTATGGCAAGTTTTATCTTGGCCCAATATTGTGACATTAATTATCTACTGCTAGGTATTCTAGGCTTTTTTATTCAATGGTTCGGAGACTCTCTTGATGGCCGTATTGCTTTTTATAGAAATAAATCGCGTAAATGGTATGGATTTTCACTGGATATTGTAATGGATTGGATCAGTACGGTACTGATTGGTCTGGGGTATGTATTTTATGCAAAAGGTAATTTTGAATTAACAGGTTTTGTATTGGTAGCTTTGTATGGCTGGGCATGATTCTTTCTTTGTTGCGTTATAAGGTAACAGATAAGTATACAATAGATGCAGGAATTGTTGGGCCTACAGAAATCAGGGTCATTATATGTCTTGTTTTACTTATAGAAGTATTTTTTGTAGGTGCAATTCATTACTTAGTGATGGGTATCTGTGCTATTCTTTTTGTTATCAATTCTATTGATACTAAGAAGTTATTAGATTTAGGCGATATCAGAGATGCTGAAGAGAAGAAAACTAAAGAGTCAGAAAATTTATAAGATATGAACCCAAAAATCAAAGAGTTCTTTAAGGCGCAGTTATCTGCTTTTGTAGGTGGTCTTTCCGATTTTGGTATTTATACTTTTTGTTATAAAGTGCTGAGTTTTTCTCCAGCATTTTCAAATGTAATCAGTGGCTCTTTAGGAGCCATTGTTAATTTCGTTATTAACCGTTATTGGTCTTTCAATAATACTGCCGCCCCGTTGGGCCAGCAGCTCGGTAAATTTGTAGTTGTAGTTGCAGGAAGTATTTTATTAAAGTCGGGTGGTATTTATTTATTGGATGATATATGGCACTTACATCCATTAGTCTCCAAAGTAATAGTGGAGATTATTGTTTCCTTGGGATTTAATTATACACTTCAGCGATTTTGGGTTTTTAAAAAGTAGAAATCGGCTTTTGAAATATTTATGGAATAAGATTATTAAGGTCATCTCAACGGAGATGACTTTTTTATTTTTCGGCCTTTTCCTTAATAAAATGAATCAGAGCTTCTTTGCGTATATTTTGATTTTTACTTCAATTTTATTTTTCCTTAATATTACGATGCTCATCGTAAGGACGCTGTAGCTTTCATTTATTTAAAGAGATTTCAAGGTGTGATTGCTTCATGGAGCAGCATTGTTTTGATAAGATGATAGCACGACGTTAAAGTAATCAGTAACGTCATAAATCACACTGTACTTAAGTAAATAAAAAGAAACCTACTATTGTTAGCGAGTTGATACCATGTTATAAGCAAGTAGGGATCTTGTTCGAATATAGTAGAGGTATAACAGGGGTATAAGAGGGGGTTTATAGAGGGTTAGTAGTGGTCAAGCCCTATTAACCCCCTATAAAATCCCAGTAATCTCTCTATAAATCCTAGCTTAAGTAATAATCAAATCCCTATCAGTTCCTGATCAGGTTATAATATGCCTTATTCTGGAGTATCTGTACGGAAGGTAATAGTAATAGTAATAGTAATAGTAATAGTAATAGTAATAGTAATAGTAATAGTAATAGTAACGATGATTCTGCTGTACCGATACTCCGAGAAGATATAATTTCCACCTGGCTATTACGTAAAAGCATACTGCATCCATAAAAGACGGCGGAGGACGAACAGTCTCCCTGCATACCCCTTTTTATAGTTTAAAGCCAGGATTGTCCATTTCTCCGCCCCGAGAACAGGTCATAGGTAAATTTATCGGTCAGGTTATTAGCCGTTTACCGGTTCACTGCAAACTATTTCCGGAA
>NZ_ASZT02000096.1:0-19972 GCF_001006065.1 Sphingobacterium sp. IITKGP-BTPF85 | reverse complement strand
CCTATAGTGCTACCTATAGTGTATTTAAAATATTATGAAAAATAATCTTAATACCTTCTTCCAACCATTAAAAAAAATATTTTATATAAAACTTGGTTTTTTTCATTCTTGGTATATATTTGATAACATGTGATAGTTATGGTTAAAAATAATTAACCTCATTATCAATACTTTATAGCTTTTTAATAAAATATATGAAAATAAATGATTAGAAAACCTAATTCTTTTTTTGAACATGTATTTATTAGTATACAAGAAGTATAAAGGTTTTTCATTATTTATTATTTATAGGTGGGGGGTAGCTTCCTCACCTTTTACTTCCAAAAAAAGTAAGGATATAAAAAATGAAAAGGTAAACATAAGATGAATAATAATAAATAATAAAATGAAAAATAATATAAATAATGAAGTAGAAGTAACAGTTACTGATACTATCAACCTAGAAGTAAATGAAGAAGGAATTATTGAAAATAATAGTATTGTTACTATTAGTTTACCCCAATCAATAATTAACAAAATAAATGAAAATGCAATCACAAAAACAATGTTATTTAAAACACAAGCATATTTTTTATGTTGGTTAATTAACAGAGGTGATAAAATAATAGGTAGTAAAGGATTTTATAATAATACATATCAACTGCATTATCGTGCACATAAAAAAATAATAACAACATCAGGACAATTAGAAAAAGTAAGAGATTTTTTAATAGAAATAGAATTAATTAAATGTGTATCCAATCATTCAACTGATAATAATACAGCTAAAGTTTACAGCTTAAATACACCATTTAATTTTAAAAGTAAAACAAATGAATTAGTTCATTTTGATACAGAAATTTATGGTTTTGCAGAGAACTTTAAAAATGCTAATTATTTAATATTACCTGAAAATTTATCAAAAAAAGTAGATAAACTGATAAAAACATGGGATAGTAAAGAGGTTAAAGTTAATGTAATCCAAGCTTCTGATAACAAAGAATTGGAGCAGTTGAAAGAAGAAAATAGACAAATGAAGATAGAATTAGAGCAATTAAAACAATTAATAATACAGGGTAATATTAACACAGTAAAAGAAGAAAAAGTTGCTGTAGAGCCTGAAAAGTTGGAAGCTGATAACATTATTAATGAAGTATCTCAACCAACAGAAGAAGAAAAAATTGAAACAAATATTGATGATGATTTAATGAATAAATCACTTTTAGTTGATGACTTAGAAGATTTAGATTTTAATGAAAAAGTAAAAAGTTGGGATGAACAACAAGCATTAAAAGAAGCTGAAGAAAATAAAATATTTGATTTAAATAAATACAAAAATAATCTAAGTGTAGAACTTACAGAAAACATAACTAATGTTGTGTATAGATATACAAAAAGTAAGTCAGCAGTTGATAAAGTGATTAAAATAATGAATGAAAAAAATATAATTGAAAAAAGTGATTTGATGTGTTTTGGAGTGTCGGGTGCAATAGTTAACATGATGTTTAATGACCTTCAAAAAATAGCATAACAGGGATGAAAGATAAAATATTTAAACAGATTTTATATACACTATTTAAAAGTGTAAAAAAATATACAAAACTAACTGATGAAAATTTTTTTAATTTATTAAACTTAGCTAAATCTAGAAGTAACAATGAACAACAAATTATTACAGATTTATTATATGCTTACAATATTCACTGTTTAAAAAAAGAATATTATGAAGTTAATGCTGTGATACAACAGCAAGAAGTTATATTAAAAAATAGAATAGAAGAATTAAATAAATTAAAGAAACCTGAATAAAAATTTGAAACATTTTTAGGGGGCTACATTCGTAACCCCTTTTTTTATAAATAAAATAATAAATGAATGAAAAAATAATTGGATTAGATATCAGCACTTCCACGGTCGGTATTACAATCATGGATATAACTGGTAAACTTGTAGATATGTTTTACCTTAAACCTCCAAAAACAAGTGTAAAAAATGGTGAGATTACAATTTATGATAAAGTAGAATATGTAGAAAAGGTAATGAAAGAATTGAATTATAATATTAAATATATTTTTATTGAAGAACCATTAAAAAATGGTAACAATGTAAACACAACTGTATTGTTAGCTAAGTTTAATTTTATGGTAGCTCAAAAAATGAGAGATTTATTTAAAATAACCCCAATTCATATCACAGTACATGATGCTAGAAAATATTTCTTCCCTGAATTTGACAACAAAAAAAGTAAAGGGGGAGATAAAAGAAACTTTAAGTTTTCCAAAAAATGCTGATAAGAAAGTAGAAGTATTTAAGAAGGTTAATAAAGAAATTAAATACAACTGGATATATGATAAAAAAGGTAAAAGAAAGGAAGAAAACTATGATATGTGTGATAGTTATATAATAGCAAAAGTAGGTTTAAATTATTTTAGATAAAAATTTTTTAATGTTTATATTTCCTTATGATTAATCTATTTTATATAATATAAATAAAGTTACAAATAAAAGTGAATTCTTTTTGGTAGCAGACTATTTATAGATATAAAATAAATAGATGAAAATAGACAAACACACATTAATGGACACAGTAGGTAAAGCATTGTTTTTTACAAGCTATCCAAAAACTTTAATTAAATCAACATTTCCCGACAACAGATATTCAAAATTTGATTTGATTGTTGAAGAAAAAGGTGTTGATAAATATATAGAAATAAAGACAATGAGAGATTGTTATAATTCTTATTATGAACAAATTATAACTAAAAGTGATTTTGATTATTTAGTTTATTCAACCCCTAAAAATTCTAAAAGCTTACTCTATTGCGTAGATAATAATTACACAATTGTATACGACTTAAAAGCAATTGCAGAAGCAAATACATATACAACTAAAGTACAAGGTAACTACAAAGATGAGATGCAAAAAACAGGTTATAAAAATGAAGAAATGGTGTTTTTAAACTATTCGGAAAACAAAAAAGCTGGTCATCTTTCATTCAAAAATGTAGGTGCTATAAAGATGTTAGATATTAATGTTGTAGAGCTTTTAAACAACCTACAGAGTAATAAGATTACAGAAGTTATCTAGAAGAAATAGAGAGTAAAATTAATCTAATTGATTATCAATAAGATACAATAAAGTTGAAAAAAAAGATGAAAAAAGTATCATTTAAAAAATGAGCAAGTATTTATAGGTATGGAAGAGATATTAAAAGAAAAACAAAGAGTATTTAAAGAAATTGAAAAATACATAGGTAAAGAAAAATACAACTTTATTGATTTAGTAACAGAAATAAAAGATGTTGTAGATAACAAAGATGTAGAAGGTTTAGACATTAAAAAGCTAAAAGAATATTTTAAAATAATAAGTAGAAATGAAGAAAATATTGACCTCGCAATTGATGTCTATATGTTGATAGAAAAGTTAAAAGGATTAAAAAAATAAGAACATGATGATTGACGTAATAACAGTAAGTATAGTATTAGCATTAACAACAATTTTCGTAACTAAGTTGCCTTATTACAGCTATTTAGAAACAAAAGTAGGTAAGCCTTTTTCGTGTGTTTACTGCCTTTCTTTTTGGTTAACATTATTAATATGCGGTTTAAATTTAATTGCATTACCGCCTTTTCAGTTGTTGCTAATAACAGCTGTAACACCCGTGCTGGCTACAGCATTTGAAAGATTGATTGACTTATTACCAATTCGTCTTAAATAAAATAAATAAAAAAATAATTGAATATAAAAGAATTAGAAAAAGCTAAAGATGAAGCTATAAAAGAGTTATACAATACAGGAAGATATAAAAATCTTTATATGGGACGTACAGCAAAATCTAAAGAAAACCCATTAAAAGCCTACATAAAGCAGTGGCTGGTGTGCAGAGGTGTAAAGCATAATATAGAAGAAATAATTGATGATTATTACCAAGAATTATTTATTCATCTGCTAAAAATCAAAGCTGAAAAATGGGAAGAATTGATTAATAACCCTCGCAAAATGACTGCTACAGCCTGTTTAATTATCCAGCGACAATTATTTATGAATAGGTCAGACAAATATCCTTCAACAAACATCTCATATTTCGAGAAAAACAACCATAACAGCATTATTGATAATAATGAAAGTGTACGAGTAAATACAAGTGAACTATTTGAAAATGAAGAAGAAATGATATTAGAAGATATTGATGATGTATGCAGTATAGAAGAAAAATATGGTGTAAGCATTGATGATATTTTAGGTGAAATGACAGCTGATGAAGTAATTGATTTTTATGACTACATAAACAAAAAAGGTACTGGTAAAAAAGGAAGATATACAAAAGCAGATACAAATAAATATAAAGAACTGTATATAAATATTAGTGATACAGTAATGAAAATAAAAGAAGATTTAAACAAATAAAAATAAATGACAGAAGAAGAAAAAGAATTATTAATTGAGATAAAAAAGATAGATGCAATACTAGATATCTTCCAAGCTGGTGGAGATTTATACGCAAATGTTGCAACACAAAGACAACTTAATGTTATTCTAGCAAAGCTTAAAAAAGCTTACCCTGCTGTAAGATATAAACAAAATATTGATAGTTGTAAAGGCTGTATAACTAACTTCTTAAATGAAATATTACCTGTTAGAGATAGATTAATACGACATGAAAAAGCTGAAGTAACAACTGAAATATTTGTTGGTGATGATATTAAATAGGTAGTGATATAGTGATTGGAAGTGTAGAATATAATGCACAATTCGTAAATGAATCAGACCCTTTTAATCCCCAACAAGATGAAGTGAAAGAGGTTAAAGCAGTTAAAAAACATATAGAAAAAGAAATAAAATATGATTAAAAATATATAAAAAGAGAAACATTAAATATAATTGGTAAAGAAATAAAAGTACAATATTTTGTCATTGAGGTAGATAATAAAGTAGTTGAAGTGACAGAAGTAAATGAAATAGTTGTACGTGTGAGAAGTACTTTGAAAATATTTCCAAAATGGATGTCCCACAGCACCCAAATCATTTAACAAAAGAAGAATTAATTTACATGCTTTTATGTGAAGACGAATGTGATAATTATTTGAAGTCGGTAAGATATTTATTTACAAATAGTAGAACTAAAGAAGAAAGAGGATAACAATTAATTGTAACAGTAGCAAGTAACTTGTTAGGTTATTTACAGAAGAAGAATAAAGAGGATAACAAATAGTTATCCTTTTTGTTTGGTTGTTATTTTGTAAATGCAATTTGGTTGCATGTGTAATATTTATTGTTGGAGATGCCATTAAAACAAATGGCAACAAATGGCAAATGATAAAAAAACAACCAAACAAAAAGAATGAAACAACCATAAAAAAAGGTGAAGTAAGAAATCCTAGGGGCAGACCTAAAAATTCTGAAAACAAAAGAACCAAAGAACAGAGGGAAGCATTTGAGGTTGTGATGGAGCTTTTAGAAAAGCGTATGATGGAAGGTGATGATGTTATAAATAATCTATCACCTCACAGAGCGTCAGAGCTTTACACCAACATGTTAAACTATAAAAAACCTAAACTTTCGCAGACCAAAAATGAAAATACAAATGAAATAACAGGTGATGTAAAGATTAATATCTGTTTTAAAGACATCCTTAAAAGTGATGATGAGGGGATAGATGAGGGGATAGATGATGGAAATTAATATTGAACTCCCAACACCCCATCAAGCACAAAAACAGATATTACAAGCTTACTATAAAGGAGTTAAGAACATTACAATAAATGCTGGGAGAAGATTTGGGAAGTCAAATTTGATGAAAAGCATAGCAATTTTAGAAGGAACTAGTAAAAAAAAGTAGGCTATATCACCCCTCAATATTCTTTAGCTAAAGTTTTCTTTAAAGAATTATGTGATTTAATTCCTAAAAATCTTGCAACAATTAACAAATCAGATTTAACCATATTTTTTTTAATGGAGGTGAAATAAGATTCTTTTCGGGAGAGGGTGATAGCCTTGATGGCAACATGAGGGGCTTATCTTTTGATTTAATTATTATAGATGAAACCGCATTTATACCTAATCTGCAAGAGAAGTTAGAAGGTGCTATAACACCTACTTTAACAGATAGAGATGGCTCTATGTTGATGATTTCTACACCCCTTGGGAAAAATTATTGGTTTGAGATATGCCAATTAAATGATGGGGTATTATATCAACATTTTCATTTTTCAAGTTATTCAAATCCGCATTTAAAAGTTAGTGTTATTGAAAGATTCAAAGCACAATTATCAACAGCGCAATTTAATCAAGAATATTTAGCAATTGCAGGAGAAAATGCAAGTGCAATAGTAGATGCTGATACAATAGAAAGAAATACAATAACAACATTATCTACAGCACCTACAGTAATTTACGGAATTGATTTAGCATTTAGTGCGCAAGGTGATTACACATCAATAACAGGTCTAGATAAAGAAGGGGTAATGACATATCATAAGCATATAAAGGGGTATGACAGTAATGTAGTGACAGGAATAATAGCAGAATTACCAAAAAATATTCTAAAAGTTATTGATAAAAGTGGTGTTGGTGAGGGTACATTTAATTCATTGTTATTAATAAGTGACAATATTATAGGTGTACAATTCGACATGAAAACTAAGTTGAATCTTATTACAGCTTTAAGAGTAGCAATTAACACAGATAAATTAAAATTTAATGAAATTACTGGGAAAGAGCTATCTACTTACTGTGCAAAATTAAACCCTAAAACATCAAATATCAGCTTTAATGCATTGTCAGGCTGTTTTGATGACTGTGTAATTTCACTCAGTTTAGCTAATTTTTACTTACAAGAAGGTATTAATACAGTAGGTGGTGACATGCTGAATGCTTACGGTTGGTAATGTGGGGTAACCTAATATTTATATAAAAGAAGAATGAATAAAATAGAATTATATAATAGCCTTCCAATTTCGTGGGAGCAGGTAACATTAAATAAATATATACAATACCGACAACTGATTGATGATTTAGGGGGTAAGGATAACATAGAAGGTATTTATAAAAATATAATAGCTATTTACTTTTTTGTATTCACAGGTGTTAACCTACAGGATGCTGAAGTAACTGATGTAGAACTATTCGACATAGCTAATAAGATGAATATGTTTGAAAATAATGAAGATAATTTAACAGTAACAATTGATAATAACTTAGTGAAAAACATTGATGAAATAGCTTTTGAAGACCTGATGACATTTATAAAGCTACAAGAATCTAACAGTATTGCTAACTATCCAACAATGATTAATCTATTACTAAAAGAGCCTATTGAAGATATTGGTAATGAAATGAACATGGCAACAGCTTATAGTTTTTTTTGCAGTTACAGCAACAGTTAACAAGCTTTTTAAATCATTTGGAAACCTCTTTTCAGGAGATGAAGAAGTGATAGAAGGTGAAGGAGCAATTGAAGCTAATAACAGATACATCAAACAACAGTTCTATAAAAAGTGGGGTTTTTTCGAGTTACTGCACCAAGTCTGTGAATATTTATTTATATCAATGTTGGAAGGAATGAAAGAATCAGCTGTTAACATATTCGTATATGCAAGCTTGCTAAAAGATAAAGTAAATGTGTTGAAAAAATAAGATATGGCAAAGAGTTTAAAACAATCTAAAAAGAGTATTAGAAATAATTTGATTGATGATTTGATATCAA
This sequence comes from Sphingobacterium sp. IITKGP-BTPF85, assembly GCF_001006065.1. NCBI lineage: Bacteria > Pseudomonadati > Bacteroidota > Sphingobacteriia > Sphingobacteriales > Sphingobacteriaceae > Sphingobacterium > Sphingobacterium sp. IITKGP-BTPF85. Next base: position 12,287 of record NZ_ASZT02000096.1, on the reverse strand, counting down.
AAACAGGGACAGATAAGGGTGAATTTAGATTTAATATGAATGTGCTTGAAGAAGTAGTTGCAGAATTTATTGAGAATGTAAAAAATGAAATAAATGCAATAGATGGATTTTTAACAACAGGTTCAATTGAAGAATTAAGTATAAAAGTTAATAATATGAGCCAAGTCCAAGTAATTGGAATGCAACATGTTATATATATGAGTCGTGGCATAAATGGTACGGAACAAAACAATGGTAGTATACATAGTTACACAACCTTAAAGCCCCCTATAGCACCCATAAAACAATGGATTCGTGATAAGCAGCTCTTAACTAAAAACAACAGTAAATTCTTTAAAGACCCTGTTTTTGATGACATGGATACAGAAGAAAAAGTGAATGCACTTGCTGGAGCTATTCGACAAAATATATTTAAAAAAGGTATACAGGCTAAGGGAAATAATTATTGGGATAGGAATATAAGTCTACTCCAACAAGAATTAAATATAAGGGTACAACAGAACTTAAGCCAGCAAATAAAGTATGCTATTTACAACCAGTATGGGGATAATGTACAGAAGAAGAAAGGATAATATTTATAATAAAAATGGCATTAACAATTATACAACAACCTCATAATATCTCACCTAACAGCAATATAAATGCTTGGGTACTGAATAGCAATAACAATAACTTTATATATGTAATTGCAGAAATAACAGCTACAATTACAGGTACATTAATCACAAGAAAGAAGATTTTCCCTAAACCATTTTCTAGTAATGTGGTGATTGAATTATCAAGTATTTTAGAAAGTATATGTGAAAGTATATTACTAAATAGTGATGAATTAATCACAAAAACAAATCTACCTGCATATAATATAACTTTTAAAGAATATGTGATTGATTCGAGTACAGGAGTAATAACAGCAACAGGAAATGACTTAATAAAGAATAATAACTACTTCTTTGAATCACAAGAAAACATAATTGATTTTGCATCTTATACAGCAAATAAATACAATATAAATACGACAGATACAAAAGCTTTATTTTTAACAAATCAACCTTCTTTAAAAAATACAACAACCCTACAGAAAGAGAATCTTAAAATATTTGATATCAATAACATAGCTAAGAAAATAAAGATTATGTTATATGATTCGGATAATGATTTTTTAAAAGATTTTTTAATTGATATACCTGTTGCTGGTAATGTAATTAATCTAAATATTACACCTTCAATTGTTTTAAATCATCCTTTAATTAAAAATACAGACGAAGCTCTTATTACTAATATATATAAAATAGTGTTATTAGATATTAATAATAAAGAAGTTACTGAACCTCAGATTATTAGAATGCTGGATGCATGTAATAAGAAAGAAACAAATATTGTATATAAGAATACTTTAGGGGGTTGGGATTCTTTAATATTTAATAGTAAAATTGAAACAATAGGGATTAATAAAACATACTTCAACAAGCAAAATAATAGTATAACATATTCGCAGGATGGTAAGTATGTTAACAATAAGGAATTAATAAAAGCAGATACTACATATACATACACAGCAAGTTCAGATTTGCTAGATGATTTTGAAAGTAAACAGATTAAAGAATTACTAACATCCAATAAGGTTTATGCAGTTGTAAATAATTTATATGTAGAAATAAGTATAGATAATAAAAGCTATAAAGTCTTACAAAGACATACTAATGGTTACAAAAAAACAGATTGGAATTGACCTTTACAGCACCATTTAGTTTAGATAGATTAGAAAATATAAGTAGTAATATTATTTTAAATGATAACCCTGATGCGAGCTTATACTTAGCTGTAAACACGGGTGACTTCGTAATAGATAATTTACTGAATTCTATTACATTAAGATATTAAAAATAATATAACAATAACACTTTATTGAAGCCCCTTTTTCATGTTAAAAATGATTGAGGGTTTTTTTGTATCCATAATATTTATAAAAAAAAAAGAAGTAAATATATGGCTAATAAAAAACAATTTCCTAAAGATTTTTCTAAAAAAGTAGTTAATAATACAGATGTTTTGCTTGTTGCTGACACGGCTGGAAACCCTGCATTGATTGCTGTAGGAGACTTAGGAAAAGATAAAGTAGATAAAGAAAATAATAAAAGTTTAGTATTAAATTTAGATATCACTAAGCTTCAAGGCTTACCAACCAACACCGCATTGAATGCTACATTAACTACTAAAGTTGATAAGGTTGAAGGAAAAGGACTGTCTAAAAATGACTATACAGATAATGAAAAAGCTGTAGTAGCAAAGATAAAAACATCAGGTTCAGACAATAAATATCTTAATGAAAATGGTGAATATAAGGAAGTTATAGTACCTAAAGCCCCTGTACAAAGTATTGAAGTTAATGGTGAAGACAAAGCACCTGATGCTAATGGTAAAGTTGCTATTGAAATACCTAAAGCACCAGTACAAAGTATTTCATTAAATCAAAATCCTGTTACACCTGATTCAGCTGGTAATGTAAATATTGAGGTTGTACAAAATGTAGAGCAAACAATTAACCCTGCATCAACTGACCCTGTATCATCTCAAGCAGTCGCATCAGCATTCGCACAATTAAACTCAAAATATGGTACACAATTAAGTTTAAGTACTGTAGGTGATGAAGATAACAAGAAATATAGTATCTCTTTATTAGATGAAGAAGGTAATGTACTAAGCACAACAGAAGAATTTTCGGGGGGTGGTAATAGTAATGGTAGTGGTACAACTACTAAAGTTATTCTAACTAAGTTAACAGCTAACAGTACAGTAAAAAAAGGGGACGAAGTTAAGTTACAATATCAATTCGACCATGTTGATACTAGTACAGATTCATCAACAGGAAATACAGGTAAAGCTATTGTTAGTGTGATTTCGGGTGCTCTAAATGTTACATCAGAATCAATTATAAATGCAGGTTCTATTAACACAATTGATGTTACTAAAAACTTACAAATAGGTAACAACTCAGTAAAAGTAAGAGTAGAAGTGAATACGGGTGAAACCATACAAGTAAGTACAATTACATATACAATTCTTGTTGTAAATCTACAGTTGAACAGCAACATGGATATAGCACAAACATATGTTAAAGGTGCTGTTATTTATGTGCCTTTTACTTTGCAAGGTGCAGGTGTAAAGACATTAAAAACATATGTCAAAGGGGTACTTTACGAAACTAGAACTATCACACAATCTAGTGCTACAGGTACAATTAGTATTCCAACTAATATACATAATCACGGTAATTTATCCATACAATTGGTAGCTGAATTGGATGTTACAAGTAATGTAATTAATTCAAATTCAATATTTTATAATGTTGCTGTAATACAAACAGGTAACAACACACCTATTGTATGTACAAGATTTGATTACATAGATGGAAGAATTATTGAAGATTCTCAAAGACCTACAATAATAGCACGACAGTTTGAAGATTTTAATATTAATTATGCTGTATTCGACCCTAAAAATATATCTAAACAAGTAACAGTTTCTATTAATAATAGTGTAATTGCTACAAGTAATGTTTCTTTTTCTGTACAAAAAACAACATATAAAAGTGTATCAGGAGGTACATTCAATGGTAAGATAAATACAGGTTCAACAGATTATATTTTCGGTGTATTGGTAGCAAATAGCAATGTTGATTTACAAGAACCTACTGACGAATTAGTATTTAAATTCAATGCTAGTGGTAAGAGCAATAATGATTTAAATAAAGAAACATGGTTATCAAATAACAGTATCACAGCCACATTAAATAATTTTAAATGGGGTGGAGATGGTTGGTTAAATAATGCTTTAAAAATAACTGATGATGCTAAAGCTATCATTAATTATCAACCCCTAAATGCTACTAATAGAAATATAAATAACTCTTTCACGTATCAAATTAAGTATAAAATTTCTGAGGTTACAGATGATAATGCAATCCTTATAAGTTGTGTAGATAGTGAAGGTACAGGCTTTGTTGTTACAGCTACAGAAGCTAAAATGTTGACTAAAGGGAAAGCTACTGTTTCAATGAAAATGGCTGAAAACAATGTATATAATATTGCTTTTATATCTCATCCTGTTTCGTCTGTTTCTTCAAGTGATTATGAAAAACTTAATTCAAACATGTTGTATCTGTACATAAATGGTATAATGAGTGGTGGGGTACAAAGAGGTACAGGAGATGATATTTATCAAGCTACACCAACAAATATTCTTTTAGGTGGTTTAGGTGCAACTATTGAAATTTTTAATACACGTCATTACAATAGATATTTATCTGATTCTCAAGCTTTAGACTTGTTTATTGTTGACTTAGATAATGTGGATGAGGTTGTAAAAAAATATGATGCTAATAAAATTATTGATGGTAATGGTAACATAACAGTTGACTCTATTGCGGATGATATGAGGTATGTAATTGTGACGGGTGTGGAAGCAAATGGTGTGGCTACATTAATGCAAGCCGCAGTTACTAACAATAAAAAAACAAAATATAATGTTACCGAAATCTTACATGTTAAAAAATCAGAACCTAATCTAAACTTCAGATTGATAGGGGGTTACATTCAATTACAAGGTACATCTAGTTTAGCATATCCTATAAAAAATTATAAGATTAGTTTAAAAAATGCACAAAAAGTATCAGGTCAATTATATACAGGATGTGATTCACAAGGTAATGGAGGTGAGTTACAAGCAGAAGCAAAATGGTCTTTTAAAAATAAAAACAGTAAAGGTAAACTACCTGCTAAAGTGGATTTATGGTGTTTAAAAGCAGATTATGCAGAGTCTTCTTCAAGTCATAACACTGGTATGACAGCCCTAACAAATGATGCTTTAGTAGCAACAAATAGCTTAACACCTGCACAAAAATATGTATCACCTACATACGAATATGATGTACGTACTACTGTTGATGGTGAACCTTGCTATTTATTTTATAGAAAAACATTAGAGGATACACCCGTATTTTTAGGTAAATATAACTGGAACAATGACAAGGCTACAGAATCAGTTTTCGGTTTTGTAGATATCCCAGGCTACCATAATGCAAGTTGGGTAACAGAAAAATTTGGTGGAGCATCTCCAGTTCAGTGCTGGGAATTTTTGAATAATGACTACAGTATGGGGTCATATTTAGATGATGACTTTGATACTAAAGTAGAAGTTGATGGTGAGTTGATTCCCAACTGGACAAGGGTGTTTGAAAGCAGATTTCCCGACAATCAAGATATATATACAGATGGAACTAAAAAACCTGTTTATTTAGAAGCATTCGTAAAGTGGGTAAAATCAACACAAAACAATCCAGCTAAATTTAAAGCAGAGTTAAAAAATTATATGGATGTGAAGCATTTGTGTGATTATTATATGTTTACAGATTTGTTAGGTGCTGTTGACCAAAGGGTTAAGAACTGTATGATAGCTTTTTTTATGAACCTACACAAGATAAAATGCTGGGTTATTACATATTTTATGATGGCGATACAGTGAATGGGGTTCGAAATGATGGTAGATTGAAATATAGCTTTGACATTGACGAAAATACTATTGACCCTGAATTATCTACAGGTGGAAATATTGTATATGCATTTGCTGGGCATAATTCTGTGTTATGGAAAAACCTTCGTGAACAATTTGCAACAGAGCTACAAGAATCTTATGTGAGGTTAAGGGGGGTAATGAGTAATGATGTCATTTTCAATGCATTTGATAAGAATCAATCAGATAAATATGTTGAAAGAGTTTATAATATTGATGCTCAAAACAAATATGTATTACCCAAAACAATTGGAATAGATGTTTTGGTTAATGGAGTTGTAACTAAAACAAATTATTCGTACATGGAGAGTCTACAAGGTTCACGTAAATCACACAGAAAGTGGTGGTTATCAAACAGATTGAACCTTTTTGATGCAAAATATAATACAGGACAATATCAATCCACACCTATTACTTTTAAGGGATATAGTACGGCTGGAGCTAAAGTTAAAGCTACAGTTAATAGAGATTATTATTTGCAATTAAGACGTGAAGGAACTGTAATGACTCATTCAAAAGTTTTAAAAAATACTGAATGGTCATATACATATAATCAAGATGCAAATATAGGTACAATATTTACTGTGTTGGGTTCAAGTTTTATGTCAAAATTAAATTTAAGTGAATGGGGTGGATTTACAGATTTGAACTTTCCAACAATGCCTGTTTTAGAGCAATTAATTTTAGGTGGTGCAGTAGGAAAAACATATTCACTTACTGAATTAGTTATAGGGAATAAATTACCTATGCTAAAAACTTTAGATATAAGAAATTATACTAATTTACCTTCATTGGATATTTCAGGTTGTACGAGATTAACAGAAGTTAATGCACTAGGTTGTAACACATTGTCAAGTATTAATTTTGCAGATGGTGCACCTATTACGAAGATTACTTTACCTGTTAACTTATCTGTTTTAAAATTAAATAGTTTTAAAAAGTTATCAAATGCTGGTATTTTATTCCCTCAAGGTTCAAAAGTTAAAACATTAATTGTAGAAAATTCACCTTTAATTGATTGGGAATTATTATATAATCAAATGTCTACAACTATAAAAAATATCCGTATCACAGGAATAAATAAAGTGGGTGATGTAAATTGGTTATTGAAATTTTTAACTGTAGGAGGTGTAACAGAAGAGGGTACATTAACAACAACATGTAGTTTAATAGGAACTTATCAATTGACAAAATTTATTGATGATGAACAATATACACAATTGAAAAATCATTTCCCTGAACTTGATATAAATCAACCAGTTATGAGTGTTATTAAATTCACTACAAATGTCGCTGACCCTAAAAATATAACAAATATGGATAATGGTACAGGCTATGGTACTGGTTATGAATATGTTCCAAATGGTCACGTATTTATGATTCTAAATAAAAGATATAGATGTCTTGGAAAGCAAACAAGCTTAGGCAATATGCTTATTACACCCCTAGATAACACAGATGGTAGATTATTCAAGAATAAACAAGATGCTACAGCATACCAAAATGGTAGTCACGGTGATGTTTATGTATATGAACCTGCGTATTGGTATAAGGGAATAAATGATTTTAAAAATAGCGCTAATTATGCTTGTTTCACTTCCAATTTAGAAAAACCTAAAAGTTATGAAGGTAGGACATTGATAATGAATAAAGAAACTTTTAGTACTGTTGCAGGTCGTGAAAATGCACCTATACCTGTATATTATAGAGAAAATACAAACTTATTAAATTCATCTCAATATAGTCAATTGACGAACTTTTTAAATACAGCAAGTGGTTATTTTGTTTACGGTATGAAAGTAGAAGGATTTAAACAAATAAGATTTCCTGCAATTACTTCAGATACTATAATTAGTGCAATTGTGACAGATGGTGCCGAATTAACCAGTCAAGTTTTTGGAACAGGTTTAAAAATCAATGGCTTGAATGTTCCATTTTCTAATGGTATGTACTACGTGCTTGATATTCCTGTTAATGCAAAATGGGTATTTATAACTTTCACCAATGCTGATGCTTTTGATAAAGTAGTATTGACTGATAGTACAAATATTTTAGATATTGAAACTGAATGGGTAGAACATAAAGAAGCTTTAGTTAGTGCATTTGATGTATCTTATTATACAAAAAATGGTGATAATATTTTAAAAAGTTATCCATCTAATAAATTGGTTGTCAATAATTTATCTTTTGAAACATTCAATAATTACATAGGTGACTTGGGCAGGAAATTACAAATGGCTGATTATGAAGAATATAAAAATATAACCAACTTATTTTATGCTAAGTATGGTAACCGTAATAGTCAGTTACAAAATGGTTACGGGCAAAATAGTTTTACAAGAAATGGTACAGGTAGCACATTAAAATACGGTATGCAAGATTCTTCATTGAACTTAGCTAGTGGAAATTTAGAATATTGTACTTTCAACATAAAAAATAGTGATGGTACGATAATCAAAGTTGTTAATAATGAAATTTCTTGTATGGGTTATGAAGATTTATATGGTGGTGTTAATGAGTGGTTTGCAGGTATTTCAACAGTTGGTAATTATAAAGTGGCACTACTTGATAGTAATGGTTACTCAAGACAATTAAGGGGTTATCAATTGCAAAATGGACAATACCCACAGGCAATGCATAATGGTCTCCATTTAGATATAATTCCTTGTGGTACAACAACAGCAGGAACAGATTCAACATATTATTGTGATACTGTAAATGTTAGTAATACAGCAGGTTACATAGGAATAAGAGGGGGGCAAAGTGGTCAAACTCGTGTGGATGCAGGTATTGTAAATTACGCTTTGACATATACACCAACACAAACAATTTCCACAGTTGGTGCTAGATTAATGTTTAAGGGGAAAATTACTATTACGGAGAATGTAACAACATTTATTAGTGCTACTGAGATAGCCTAAATTATAAATAAAATAAAATATGAAAATAACAAAAGGTTCAGAATTTACCCCCTTGCTGGAATGTATAAATACATATAAAAATATATGGAAAGTAAGAATAAAAATATGTGATAATGAAGATGGTGGGGTAGATTTTGTGGAAGAAGAATTTACCTATCAACCAACCACAGCAGAAATAAAAGAATACATTACTACACATTACAATAAAATGTGATGATGAAATACAATCATCACTGGTTGTTGATGGTGGGATAGTATGGTTATCACTGGAAAATCAACAAAATTATTTAAGAGATTTGAATTTAGCTAAAATAACAGGGGGTGAAAATCTTCCTGTTGTTTACAAAGTAGGAGAATCAAATTATAAAACATTCACAACAATTGAAGAATTACAGATATTTAATGTAAATGTATCCAACCATATCAACAGCACAATAAAAAAATAATTGGGATATAAAAGACAATATAGATTACAATAAATATATTTTATAAATAAATATACTTCTTTTTTTAAGGGCTATCAAATTCGGTAGCCCTTTTTTGTGTCATGTTAATATTTATATAAAAAAGATGGTAGAATTATATTTAATTAATAAAAATGAAGCACCTATAAAAATTGAACTCGAAAATGGGGGTATAGTAACAGATATGACTTATCAGCTACTTGATGCAGAAGATATTACAGCAGGGTTAGATAATATAACAAAAAATATAAAAATAGTAGGTAATAATCATAATAATAATGTTTTAGGTTACATGTTTAGTTTAGACAGAATAACAGATAGTAGTACCAATAAATTACAAACAAATTTTAGCTTTACAAAGCAAGTTGATTGTCTTATATACGAGGGTAATGAGTTGATTTCAAAGGGTTTATTTCAATTGTTATCTGCTAATATAGTAAAAGGTTTAATTAGTTACGAAGCTGTTGTTGTAGGGTATAGAGCAACATTTTTTAGTAAGATTAAAGCTAAAAAAATAAATGAATTGGATTTATCACACCTCAATCATCCTTACACAGCTTTAGAACACAATAGCACAATATTAAATAAAAAAGATTACGTATATCCAATGTTGGACTACGGGCATAGTGCAGTGCCTGAGTTAGTTGAAGAAGGAAAAACAAAAACATGGGATAGTAGAAATATGAAGCCTTCCTTGTATATCAGTGCATTATTTAATCAAATTTTTAAAGAGCAAGGTTACAATTACGCGATAGATGGGTATTTCAAAAAGATATTTGATAAGCTTATTTTACCCTCGCAGGTAAATGTTGTAACAAATAACATTATTTATTCAACTGGTGTAACAATTGAAAATTACAGCCTTGGGCTGACTTTAGGAACACAGGTACAGCAGTTAAATTAAATAAATACAATGCTGATACCAACTTTTCAAATACACAATCATCAACTGGGTTAAGGGCTGAAAAGCAAATGACATTAGATATATCTGCAACTGTCAAATTCTTTGATATTACCACATGGGGGGCGGTTAATAATCCATCAACAGCATTTATCAAATATACTGTTGTTTGTTCGGTTGCAAAAAAAGTTGATGAAACAGCTGAGTGGGAAGAAGTATTTAGCACTAAAAAAAATAGAACACAAAAGTATAGTGATAGTAGTGAAGCATTACGTACAGATTCAATAGACATTAGTAGCAGAATATCATTAAATGAAGGCGATTATGTTGGTGTCAAAATGAGCATTGAAAATATTGATACTTCAGGCACATCATATAGTAATGGAGGCACGCTTCCTGACCATCAGGTTATATGTAGGGTAAAAGGTGATTTTATAAATTTAGGTAATGGTACAGAGAAAAATACACAGATGGAGCTAGCAGAAGGGGATTTGTTAGAATTTAATCATATTACTTTACCAGCTACCTTGCAATTTGACCTAATTAAAGAGGTAATGAAGTTATTTAATTTAGTGACTTACACCAATGTTGAGCAGGAAAAAACAATACATTTTTGTACCTATGATGAATACTTTTCAAAGGCTTTGCCACAAAATATACTTCAAAATGCTGTTGATTGGAGTGATAAAATAGATGTAAGTAATTATTCAATTAAACCATTAACTAACATTTCTAAAAAATATAAATGGACATTTGCAGAAGGACAAGATTATTTAAATACAACATATTTTGAAAAATATAAAGAGGTCTATGGAACAAAAAACATGGATGGCATAATTGATTATAAAGAAGATATAAAGACCATTGAAAGCTCATTTGTACCATCAATAGTCACAAAAATAAATGATTTAAATTTACCTCTTATTTATAAATATAGTGCTGATAATCTTAAAGAATCATATAGTTCTGAACTCAGGATTTTGTTTTATAAGGGTCTAAAAACAGTATTTATAGAGCGTGGAAAATGGAAGAAGGGAAAAAATAATACATATACTTTCCAACATGATGGTAAGTGGTTATTTAATGTAGGTGAAGTAACAACATTATATAGTGATGAAAATGATGTATCAAAAAACTTTGATTTGACTTTTGGAATCCCCTTTGAAATGTATAGCCAAACAACCACAATTAATAAAAACATCTATGATAAATTTTATGAAAAAATTATTCTCGAACAAAATAATAGGGATATTCATATATTAGAATGTAGTATTTATTTAAATCATTTAGATATATCCAACTTAGATTTATCAGTACCAGTTTTATTTCTACAGAATCAGGAGCTTCATATTATAAAATTTTAAAGTAGATTATTCACCTTCTTCAAATTCATTATCTAAAGTTCAATTGCAAAAAATAATAATCTAAAACACATACAATCAATGTATAGGGCTATCCAATTCGGTAGCCCTTTTTTGTTGCCAGCTAATATTTATAGAAAAAATATATGGCAATTAAAGGTAATAAAAATGAAGAAGGTGTATTATTAAATGTTGGGGTAGATACAGGTGATTCAGAAGCAAAAATACAGGAACTTCAAAAGAAATTAGATGCTTTACAGGAAGTAAAATTAAAGTCAGTGGTGATGCTTTAGGTGTTGTCGAGCTGGAAATAAAGCAGACACAACAAGCAATAATAGATTTAAATAATATTGCAATAAAGCCTATTGTGGATACATCAGAGGTGAATAAACTTTCAGTTAGTGTAAATGAAATTGGTGATGAAATAACAGGTGCAAATAAAGAGGTAATTAAGCCAAAGACTGATGATAAGGAATTAAAAAATACAATCCTTTCAATCAGTGAGATGGAAGACTTATTGAAGAAATTACGTGATGACCAAAAAGTGCAAAAGACCCATTAAAATTAAAAGCTTTATCTGCTGAAGCTGGTGAGTTAGAATTAAAAATACGTGATTTAAATGAGCCTTTCAGGGATGTATCAAGGGAGATTTCTGAGGGAGAAGATAGGATGTATGCACTTGCAAGTGCAGGAAAAGCAGGTACAGCAGAATTTAATGAACTTTTAAATAAAACAGCATCATTAAAACAACAAGTAATTTTAGTTGATGAAGCAGTTGATGCATTATCTACCAATAAATTAGGTGCTTTTATTTCAGTTAGTGAAAATATGGCTGGAGCATTTCAGGGGGTGACAGGTGCACTTCAATTAATGGGCATAGAATCAACAACAGCAGAGGCTAGTATCGCTAAATTAATGCAATTACAGTCAATTGTTCAGGGATTACAGTCAATAAATCAATTCAGAAAGCAATGGACAGCACTAATAGCTAGTGTAAAAGCTGGAAAAGTAGCTACTGACACAATAAATACAATAACAACAGCAACAAATGAAGGTGCAGAAGCATCAAAAA
>NZ_ASZT02000095.1:0-20264 GCF_001006065.1 Sphingobacterium sp. IITKGP-BTPF85 | reverse complement strand
CTTATCCCCCTGTTATACCTCTATTATATTCGAACAAGATCCCTACTTGCTTATAACATGATATCACCCTGCTAACAATGGTATATTTCTAACAATATGCCCGCATCACATCTTTTTCTAAATCAAAAACTGTTTATGGACATCGAACAAAAACTCCCTCCTATTAATGGTTGTATGAATAGGATGATTACCCAAGATTTCTACCAAAAACTTCTACTAAGAGGAATTTTCATTAGACCATCACTATACATTCATTTAAACATAGGTTGAAGGTATCGTAATACTAATTCATCTTAACTCTGCTCTCCTCAAAAAAGTAAGAACAATATTATACTCATATTTCCATAATACCGGGATAATGTAAAAACATCATTTATTCACATGTCCTTATTCATAAGGAAACATAGAGCTCCTTACTTTGAAAAAATGATTCATGATGATAAGAGTTGCTTTTTTTGCGGAGATAATGATTCCTGACTTTGACGGAGCTTCACGAACAATTTTTCAACTTGTCGACCGCATCGATAAAAAACGGTTTGAATTTTTGTTCATATATGGAACAGGGCCAGATCAAGTACAAGATTTCGAGTCCTTGAAAATACCATCTTTAAGCATCCCGATACAACAGAACTACAGTATGGCGATTCCAGCGCTAGCAGATCAACGCCTAAAAAAGAAACTCCAAGATTTTAATCCTGATATTATTCATATTGCTACACCTTCTGTTTTAGGTTTCTACGGGCAGAGATATGCATTAAAAAATCAAATACCAGTCATCAGCATCTACCATACACACTTTGTCAGCTATATTGACTACTATCTCAAGCATTTCACTTTTTTGGTTGGCCCTACAAAGAAGAGAATTATCCAGACACAGAATAAATTCTATAATAATTGTGATAAAATCTATATTCCAACAAATAGCATCGTTTCCGAACTTACAAAAATGGGCATTAACCCAAGCTTGATGCAGATCTGGAAACGTGGTATTGACAACAGTCTATTTTCTCCAGACAAAAAAGATCACAATTGGCTACAAGAAATAACAGGAAATAGGCATCCGACGATATTATTTGCCAGTAGGCTGGTTTGGGAGAAGAATTTAAAAACCTTGATCGCGATCTACAGCTTATTAAAGCAACAGAACATTCTTTTCAATTTTATAGTCGCGGGAGACGGTTCTGCGATGGACTCTTGTCGACAGCAGATGCCTGAAGCTATCTTTCTAGGCAAATTGAATCATCATGACCTTTCCAAGTTATATGCTTCTTCAACCTTATTTGTCTTTCCTTCCCATTCCGAGACTTATGGTAATGTCGTTATTGAAGCCATGGCATCTGCGTTACCTTGTGTTATTGCAGATGGCGGAGGTTCGGCAGATTTAATAACAGAAGGTTTAACAGGTTTTAAATGTAAACCGCAGGATGCGACAGCTTTTGTTAATCGCATTATATACTTACTAAAGGATAACAGATTAAGAAAGGAGATTGGAGATGCTGGATTACAATTCAGCAAATCAATAGACTGGAGCTCTTTAGCTAACATCTATTTTAAAGACTTAGAACAAATGAACAGAACCGCTAAAGATTCAATCATTAAATTTCAGGTTGGTTAATGCGTAAAAAGATTTTCAAAATTACAATTAGTCTTGTCGTACTCTCTTCATTGCTTGTCTTTATCAGTCACATTGATCTTAAGGCAGTATTAAAAGAAGTTACTAACATGGGGTGGAATCTCCTCTGGATCATTGTAATTACGGGTTTAGCATATTTATTGGCTACAGCGGGATGGCAAAATTGCTTCATCGAAAAACCGAACCGTACTTCCTTATGGCGGCTATTCTGCATCCGACATATCGGGGAAACAATAGGACTATTCAATCCCACTAGCATTATTGGGGGCGATTATATAAAAACAGTCTTGCTGAAACCGACGGGTACATCTGAACAAGAAATTTTAAATTCAGTTTTAATATCGCGTTTTTTGACCATTATCACGCAATTTTCATTATTTGGAATTTCTGGTTTTTGGTTTTTAATGAGCACTTTTAATCAAAATATTCCTAAACAGCTGCTAGCGGTACTGTGGATATTAGTGATTACATTTTTTGTATTCCACTGATTATTTTTATTATTCTCAAGAAATCCAAAGAACTAGAAGTGGCTTCTACGCTATCCTGGAAAGCACTCCGAAAACTAAGTATACGTATTCAGACTATCCTAAATGCGGTACTAACTTTTCATCAAAATCAGCCGTGCAAATGTTATCGTGCATATTTTTATTTTTTCTTACACTGGACTGTTGGTGCTTTGGAGCTTTTCCTCATCTTATACTTTTCAGGTATTACGATTCCGATTATCCTGAGTCAATTTATGGACATGGGTATTATTATTATCAAAAGCTTTGGCGCTTTTATTCCTGCTCAAATTGGGGTGGAGGAATTCGGGAATAAAATTTTACTGACCAGTGCTGGTATCTATACGGTTCAAATCTGGTTGATCATCGCTTTAATAAGACGTTCTAGACAAGTTTTTTGGATTGCATTTGGTTTTTTAGCTTATTTCGGAATTAAAAAAGGGGGGATACTATCCTAATATGGAAATTCTTTGTGTAAGTCATAAATTTCCGCCCACTATCGGAGGGATGGAAAAACAAAGCTTTGAGCTTATTAACGGATTGGCTCCCTATACAACTGTACATAAAATAGTTTATCAGGGGGATGAATCTATTATCAAATTTTTTCACCTTTTAAATAAGCGGATTCTAGCGTTGCTCTTATTACATCCTAATATAAAGGTTATTCATTTTAATGATGGTCTGATTGCGGCTTTGTCTTTAAGACATAAGGGTTATGAACAGTTAAAACGGGTGGTTACTGTTCACGGCCTTGATGTGGTTTTTCCTTTAGCCTATTTTCAACGTAAAATTATCCCTCAATTCAACAAATTTGACAAAATAATAGCTGTAAGTACTGCTACAAGGGAGGCTTCCATCAATCGTGGTATTCATCCCGATAAGATTGAAGTGATTCAAAATGGTGTAGACCATAGTCTTGTCTTGGATAACACTGTGGCTATTGAACCTGTCTTAACGAAATATGGAATTGCTACAAAGGCCGAGCATCTCATCATCGCCCTAGGCAGACCTGTGAAACGAAAAGGCATTTCCTGGTTTATTAAACATGTGCTACCTCAACTTCCATCAGATTATAAGCTGATCTTAATAGGTCCTTTTTCTCCAACCGCAACAAAGAAAGAGAAATTGCTTTATGCTCTCCCATCTTCTCTACGGCATCTAACGATGTTGTTCTTAGGATTTCCATCCGATCAAAAAGCTATACGTCATTATTTACTGGATCCTAATTTCAAAGATCGGTTACAACATATCGGAAAAATTCCTACGACTGATTTGCAATGCTTGTTACGCCACGCGGGATTATTCATTATGCCTAACATCAAAGTCGCAGGCGATATGGAGGGTTTTGGTTTGGTTTGCCTGGAAGCTAGTATCTGTGGGGCGACTGTATTTGCTTCGGATATTGAAGGGATCAGTGATGCGATCATTCATCAGAAGAATGGAATTCTCATACCTCCTGAGCAGGAGATCTGTTGGATTTCGGAAATTAAAAATACGCTTGAGCATCCTTCGCTTCTCAAGAACAGAAGCGAAGAATTTCAAGCGTATTCTTTAGGACATTATAGCTGGGATAAAATGGTAAGGGCTTATTTTAATTTGTTTCAAAGCCTAATTGCACATTCTTAATGTTTCTTTTAGCTCCTCCCCCCTTCCTATTGTAGAAGAAAGCTGAGATATTGAGATATATGGTTTCAGATTTCCCTTCATGTTTATATTTCAAAGTAAACCATCGATCAATACCTCAAGTCCTCGAGCAAATTAAAAGGCACTAATTCCTGTAATATCGTTACCTGTTATCAACAGGTGAATATCATGGGTTCCTTCGTAGGTTATCACAGATTCTAAGTTCATCATGTGGCGCATCATCGGAAAATCTCCTACAATTCCCATGGCCCCTAATATCTGTCTTGATTCTCTAGCGATTTCTAATGCCATGTGTACATTATTACGTTTTGCCATTGAAATCTGTGCTGGGGTTGCTTTTCCTTCATTTTTCAGTACGCCTAAGCGCCACGACAATAATTGAGCTTTTGTAATCTCTGTGAGGAATTCTGCTAATTTCTTTTGTTGTAATTGATAGGATGCGATCGGTTTTCCGAACTGTTCTCGTTCTAATGCATATTTGACTGCAGTTTGGTAACAGTCTATTGCAGCTCCGATTGCTCCCCAAGATATTCCATATCGCGCGGAGTTCAAGCATGAAAAAGGTCCACGGAGCGAATTTACTTCGGGAAGAATATTTTCTGCGGGAATTGCTACGTTTTGAAAGATCAGCTCTCCGGTTTTGGAAGCACGTAGTGACCATTTGTTTAGTGTTTCAGGAGTGGAGAAGCCATCCATACCTCGTTCTACTATGCACCCTCTTATTTTATCTTGTTCATCTCGTGCCCACACTATTGCTATATCACATATCGGGGCATTGGTAATCCACATCTTTGCTCCATTAAGGATATATTGGCCGTCTTTTTTTAACAAACGGGTTTCCATAGCTGCTGGGTCTGAACCATGGTTCGGTTCTGTTAAACCGAAACTACCGATATATTCTCCTAAGGCCAGCTTGGGAAGGTATTGTTTTTTTTGTTCTTCACTTCCAAATGTAAAAATGGGATACATGACTAATGATGACTGTACGGAAGCTGCTGACCGGATGGCAGAGTCTCCTGCTTCTAGCTCTTGCATAATAATACCATAAGCGATATGATCTAATCCTGCACCACCATATTCTACTGGTATATAAGGCCCCAAAGCTCCAATAGCTCCTAATTTTAACATCAGATTGGGAATATCCTCATGATGTTGAGCGGCATGGTCTATAACTGGCTTTATTTCCGTAGTGACAAAATCACGAATGGATTGTCGGATGAGCTTATTTTCATCAGACAATAGCGCATCTATATTAAAATAATCACATGTTGAATTCATATCTGTCATAATTTAATATCTAAATATAGCCAATATTTAGAATATAATTCATTATATTTAAAATATAAACGAATAATATAAACCATTATGATAAAACAAGAATTAAAAGAATTGGGCATTCTAGCGACCAATTTGGGTTCTTCTACGGGACAAAATTGGTTTGCAACTGGTGCGGATATTACTTCCACTTCTCCCGTTGATGGTCAGGTAATTGCTACAGTGACTTGCTCTTCCCATAATGATTATAAAGATATCTGCGCTCAGGCGAAAAAAGCATATGCGATCTGGCGCCTTGTTCCTGCTCCGCAAAGAGGTGAAGTGATTCGGTTATTCGGGGATAAATTAAGGTCATTAAAACCTACGCTCGGAAAGCTTGTTTCTTATGAAATGGGAAAATCACTACAGGAAGGCATGGGCGAGGTGCAAGAAATGATTGATATCTGTGATTTTGCAGTTGGTTTATCCCGTCAGCTTTATGGTTCAACGATTCATTCGGAACGTCCCTCCCATCGTATGTACGATCAATATCATCCTTTAGGTGTTGTTGGTGTTATTTCTGCATTCAACTTTCCTGTGGCTGTTTGGGCATGGAATACAGCACTAGCATTGGTATGTGGAGATGTTGTGATCTGGAAACCGAGTGAAAAAACTCCTTTATGTGCCATAGCTTGTCAACAGATTTTGGCGGGGATATTAAAACAGAAAGAATTACCAGAAGGCATCTCTAATTTGATAATTGGAGATAAGACTGTGGGTGAATGGTTAGTACATGATACTAATATTCCTTTAATATCTGCTACAGGCTCAACTGCAATGGGAAAAACAGTAGCACAACATGTTGCTGCTCGCCTTGGCAGGTCTATTTTAGAACTTGGCGGAAATAATGCGATCATTATTACACCGGATGCGGACTTGAAGATGACGACGATTGGTGCTGTATTCGGCGCTGTAGGTACGGCCGGTCAGCGCTGTACTTCAACGCGTAGATTAATCATTCATGAAAGTGTATATGAACAAGTCAAAGCATCATTGATAAAAGCATATGCTCAACTACAGATCGGAGATCCTCTACTTCCAGAAAATCATGTAGGTCCACTGATCGATCAAAAGGCAGTCGCACATTATTTAGATGCCCTATCTGAAATTGAGAAACAAGGGGGTAAGCTGATTGTCACCGGTGGTTTACTCACTGGAAAGGGATTTGAAAGTGGTTGTTACGTAAAACCTGCGATTGCTGAAGTGGAAAACCATTATGATATAGTTCAACAGGAGACTTTTGCTCCAATTCTTTATTTAATAAAATATCAAGGTGATGTGATGGAGCAATCGCTATCCAAAATGATGTGAAACAAGGGCTGTCTTCGGCTATTATGACTAATAATCTGCGCGAGGCGGAATTATTCCTCAGTGCACAAGGATCAGATTGTGGAATTGCTAATATCAACATCGGAACATCGGGGGCAGAGATCGGTGGTGCTTTTGGAGGTGAAAAAGAAACTGGTGGTGGACGCGAATCTGGTTCGGATGCCTGGAAAGCCTATATGCGGAGACAAACCAATACCATTAATTACAGCACCGAACTTCCTTTGGCACAAGGAATAACCTTTAACCTTTAAATGACAACGACATGAGTACAGTTCACGAAATATTATCTAAACATTTGCTCGCAGATGGTTTTCCAATTGTGATGGATATAGAAAAATCACATGGCTCTTATCTAGTCGATCAAAATGGAGATGCTTATCTGGATTTATTCAGCATGTTTGCATCTGTTGCTATTGGTTATAACCATCCCTATCTCCTAAAGCATCAAGATTTTTTAGGTAAAATGGCGATTAACAAACCTGCTTTATCGGATATTTACCCCAAAGAATTTGCTGATTTTATGCAAGTATTCGAACGCGTAGCGCTACCAAAGGAACTGCAGTATTGTTTTTTTATTGCAGGAGGAACTTTAGCCGTGGAAAACACTTTAAAAGTTGCTTTTGACTGGAAGACACGTTTAAATTTTGCTTCAGGAATTGAAAAGGAAGCTTCTCAGGTCATTCATTTCAAAGAGGCATTTCATGGGAGATCTGGTTATACACTTTCGTTGACCAATACGAAGGATCCTAGAAAACACATGTATTTCCCTAAATTTAACTGGCCGCGTATCAGCAATCCAAAACTAACATTCCCGATCACGGAAATTGTTTTAAACGCAGTTATTGAAAAAGAAAAAACAGCCATTCGAGAAATCAGAAATGCACTTGACAATCATCCGAATGATATCGCCTGTATTATTATAGAACCAATTCAGGCAGAAGGGGGAGACAATCACTTCAGAAAAGAATTTCTACAGGCTCTGCGCGATATCTGTGATGAGCATGATATTTTATTGATTTTTGATGAGGTACAAACTGGAATTGGCTTAACAGGATCGATGTGGGCCTATCAAACGATTGGAGTTGTTCCCGATTTAATCGCATTTGGAAAGAAGACTCAGGTCTGTGGTTTGCTTGCCAACAAAGAAAAGTTTGACCGCGTAGAAAAACACGTTTTTAAAGAATCATCCCGTATCAATTCGACTTTTGGAGGTGATTTTACAGATATGATGCGCTTTAAACTTATTTTAGAAGTGATAGAGCAGGAAAAATTAATTGAACAGATCCCTAAGAAGGGTGAACATTTTATTCAAAAACTGGAAGCTTTAGCAAGTAAGCATGGACAAATAAGCAATATAAGAGGAAAAGGATTGTTTATCGCTTTTGATTTTCCCAATGAGCAGGAAAGAGACAAGTTTATTAAGAACGCTTTTGCACAGAGACTGATTTTACTGGGCTGTGGAGAAAGGACGATTCGTTTTAGACCGCATCTGAATATTCAGATGAACGAAATCAATGAAGCATTTACGATCATGGAAGGGATCTTATAGCATCTTATTTGTAAAGATTCCCTATTTCAAATGAATCTCGTTACATTTGCCTTTATTATCAAGATAAAATATGGATGCAAGTAAATTAGCGTTGGTTCAATTGGTGACTATTATCCATTTTGTATTAATGGCCATCGCATTATTCAGATTATTTAGGCTCAAAGATGTAACCGGGGGCTTTGTTATACTATCAATATTGGGCATGTGCGTTCCTATACTAGGTCCCTTTGGGCTTATCTTGATTGTAAACAAGAAGAAAAAAGAGATCGATCTAGCAGATACTAAGAAAAGAAGCTCTCCTGTACAAAAAAAGAAAAAAGCCCGTAAATAATATTTAAGGGCTTTTTTTATTTATCCAAGTGGTAGCTCAATTGCTTCACGTGGAACGAAATTTCCGCTATCATCCGTTATGAAACTCATCGGGCTATCCGGATCCTTAATAATCTCAAATAAAATGAAACCCCAAGGTTTCCAGAAATTTTCCAATACCTGACCGTAAACCTTTACCTGCCAGTGATCAAAAATGGGCTTCATGGACATATCTGCCAAAGGCATCGGTTCGACATATATCATTTTTGGGGTATTGAGATAGGTATATTCTGGAAGACGGTTGAAGAGGTATACAGAATAAAAATAACGTGCTGCTATTTCTTCAAATTGAACTGGGTGCAGTGTTTTTCCTTCTACCATTTTTAAAACATCTTCATGGTAGATATTATTCGTTGCATTATCTTGTAAACAGGCAACAATTCCAAAGTCATTCATTCTCAAAGAAAAAATCAGGGTATTGATTTCATCGCGATAATTAAACGTTTCCGCAGGATTATCTACTTTACTGATAAAAATTGAAAATGGATTGGTTCCTTCAAATTCCATTGGTTGCAGTAAGGACTGCAACATCGCATGCAAGTTTTTGAACTTCTGAACGAGTACCTGAGAGAAATTCATCTCTTCGCCTGTTAAGGTCTGTTGGCGAATACCGGTCTGAATTTCATTAAATACAACACCATACAGTATTTTAGACATCCACTGAAATAGTGTGATCTGCGGTAATTCGCTTACAGCATCAAAACCTAGTGCAAATGCACGTTCTACCTCAGATTCCATTTTTTCAATTACCAATGCGGCCTCTACGGAACAAGGAAGTTTTAGACTTTTATAAGTGACGAGAGACTCGTCTAACATCTTAAAAGGTTTTTCTTCTAAATCAAAGGCACGCATCATCCATACTGGAAAAACCTGAATTTGTTCGTCCACAGATGAAAGCTCCTTCCCTGTCAAGAAACAGGTTTGGTTATCAAACTTAAATGTTTTAAATGGATTGTATAGTGATGTTGACATATAGGGCACAAAGGTACACGTTTTATAAAAAGTAAAGTCATCACAAAATAAACTTTGGATTCAATTTATATTATTTTATTTTCAATAATTACTGAAAGTACAAAAACTATTATTACATTTGAATAGAGAAAGAAATAATCCTGGACAAAAATGAAATTAGAAGAAGCAAAACAACAATTTATAGATACTTGGGGGGCATTAGGTACAGAATGGGGAATTAATAAATCTGTTGCTCAAGTACATGCCCTACTGCTCGCATCTAGTAATCCACTTTCAACTGATGAAATAATGGAAAAACTAGTCATCTCCCGAGGAAATGCGAACATGAGTATTCGACAGCTAGTTGATTACGGTGTTGTTTATAAAAAGCATATTGCAGGAGATCGAAAAGAATACTTTATTGCTGAAAAGGAAGTACTAAAATGGGCAATGAAAATTGCAATCATGCGCAAACAAAAAGAATTAGATCCTGTCATGGACATTCTGAAACAAATTAGTGCATCCACTGAAAAAGAAACTTCAGATGATGGAAAAGAATTCCACAAGACAGTGAAAGATATACAAGTACTAACTGACCAATTAGAAACGATTGCAAATAAGTTATTTAATACCAACAGAGGTGATTTATTAATTAAATTATTAAAATTAATGATGTAGCGACATGAATTATAATATAATAGCCTATGGCATATATGGTTTATTGACCATTTACATTATTCTTTTTGTGGGAAAACTTTTTCATAAAAATGGTAGAATCTTCATCATATTTCTTTCCGGAAATAAAGAAAAAACAGCTGATACTACAAATGATATATTATTGATAGGTTATTATTTATTCAACATCGGTTATGCCATTTTACAATTTAGTTACTGGAACCAGTTAACAAGTTTTAATGAATTATTAACAAGTATAGCAATGAAAATGGGCATCTTAATCTTACTACTTGCCGGAATGCATTACATCAATATCCTTGTCATCTATATTTTATCAAAAAATAACACAAATTCTTTAACCATCAAACAATAAAGTCATGGAAAATTTAACAGTTCTCGGTTATCTTATTTACTTACCTATTGCTATAGGATTGACGTATTATGTTGCATATACGCTATTTAAAAACAGTATCGTGTATATGAATGATATTTTTGAGGGTAGACCTGAAGTTGCCAAGGCGACTAATAATCTTTTTCGCATCGGTTTTTACCTGATGAACTTAGGATTTGCACTTTACATTTTAGAAATCACCATGTTTAAACCATCTACGCAAGAATTAATTGAAAGACTAAGCTATAAAATTGGTGGTTTTAGTATTTATTTGGGAATTATGCTTTTTGTGAACATGTTCTTATTCTTTAGAGGAAAACGTATTGCAAAACAAAGTAAAAGCACATTACCTAGTAACTTGCAAGAATCTTAAAAAAATAAAAAAGGGCATCTCTTGTGGAGATACCCTTTTTTATTGAGATAAACGATTTACGCTACTCCTACCTTAAAATTTTCAAAAGTCAAAACAGCATCTACTGTATTTCCCTCTTTTGTCTTCACGCCTTTTAAAGTTGATGTCTTTCCTTTTTCAAGCAGGTTTTTCATCTCTTTTTCTTCCAGCATAATGCCATTCAAGGTGCGCCATATTTTGAAATCACACCCTCTTGCATAATGGTCACATTGTGCGACTTTATCAAATAACTGAATTTGCCCTGCTGCACATTTTGGACATTTTATCTTTCCTTTCTGCAACGGTTTGATTTCTTCATGGGCAATAGAAATTCTTAATTGCAACAGTTCTTTTGTAATGCGTTCGGTGTAGTCTTTGATATGCTTCATAAAGACCTCATACGAAACTTTATTGGCCCGCATTTCTTCCAGTTTCTGTTCCCATTTACCCGTTAGCGTTACTTTGGCTATGGAGCGGTCTTTGACCAGGTTATAGACGGTCAACCCTTTATCTGTGGGAATGAGTTTCTTTTTATCGCGCTTAATATAATCTCTTTGAAACAAGGTTTCAATAGTTGCTGCCCGCGTAGCTGGAGTTCCCAACCCACAGTCTTTCATAGCCTGACGCATTTCATCGTCATCGATTTCTTTTCCCGAAGTTTCCATTGCTTTTAACAATGATGCTTCAGTGTGTATCGGCTTTGCTTGGTAAATCTTTCGGATAGTTCTAACGATAAGATTTCCAATAACTCTTCTGCTGTCAATTTAGGTAATTGGGCATTTTCATTATCTTGATCTTCGGTATTTTTATCTTCATCAGGTAGTTCAACTTGATCTGCTGATAGGCGCCACCCATACTGCTTGATAACTGTTCCTTTTGCAATTAATTCGACACCTCCTGCATTGATCACAACCGTGGTAATATCTTTTAAACAGACATCGGAAAAACTTTCTACCATACGTTTAGCAATCATATTGTAGATATTGCGCTGTTCCTGAAGCAAAGCTCCTGGCTTTTCATCTGTCACTAACAGTGCGTGGTGATCAGTTACCTTCTTCTCGTCTACAGATCTTTTATTGAGTTTTGCTCCGATTAGATTACGTGAAATCGTCGCTATACCTTCTTCTGCTGTATCTGCTAAATGTTGAAATAATGCTTCAATCTGTTCGAATACATCTTCTCCAATATAACGAGAACCTGTACGGGGATAGGTGATGACTTTTTTCTCATAAAGTGTCTGTGCTATATTTAAGGTCTGATCGGCAGAATATCCGTATTTCTTATTGGCATCCTGCTGTAGGGAAGTCAAATCAAATAATAACGGCGGTTGTTCTTTCGTTTCTTTTGCTTCAACTTTAGTTACTGTGGCCTCCGAGCCAATGGTAATCTTAGCAATAGCTTCTTCTGCAACATCCTTTTTATCTATTTTTTCGGAAGTAGCTTTGAATTTGATATTCTCTTTTTCAAAACCGGCCTGAATTTTATAGAAAGTCTGGGGTTTGAAATCTTTGTTTTCTAAATATCGAGAACAAATCATGGCCAATGTAGGAGTCTGTACTCGACCAAGTGATAACAAACCTCTATTACCAGCGGCTAAGGTGATAGCCTGTGTGGCATTGATACCGATTAACCAATCGGATTCTGAACGGGAACGTGCTGACATATATAAACTGTCATACTCTGTTCCTTCTTTGAGATTTGCAAATCCTTCTTTAATTGCTTTGTCCGTTTGCGAGGAAATCCACAAGCGTTTAAAAGGAACTTTTGCTCCAAGGTAGTAGTAAATATTTCGAAAGATCAATTCTCCTTCTCGCCCAGCATCGGTTGCGACGATTACTTCTTCTGCTTTATCTAACAAATACTTAATCGTATTCAATTGCTTTAGTGCACCAGCATCATCAATTTGCTTGCCATCACGCTTTAACTTTTTTGATTCCAGTTTAAATTCTGTGGGAATAATGGGCAAATTTGCGATTGACCAATTATGAAATCCGTAAGCTTGTGGTGTACACAGTTGAACCAAATGCCCAAAAGCATAGGTGAAAGCATATCCATTTCCTGAAATGTAACCATCATTGGTTTCTTTTGCACCCATAACTCGGGCCAAATCTCGTGCAACAGATGGTTTTTCGGCAATAACGACTTTCATATTTTTTATTTAGATAAAATACACGATCGCGAAAAGGTGTCTTTTCACAATCCCGAAATTTTTAATATTGTATATTCTTAAGCTTAATCTATTGAAGGAATAATCATACCTGTTATCTTGCGATATAGATCGATGGCATAGACATCAGTCATTCCTGACACAAAATCCAAAACGGCTCTAATTTTAGAATAAGAATCTTCTTGGTCTGTATAAAATTGATGTGGAATTAGTGCTACTAATTTTTCATCGTAACTATTTTTATTCTTTTTTAGATAAGCTGGAACGAACTCGGCCAAGAGCGCGTTCATCACTTTATAGCCCGCTACCTCAATCTGCACAACCGTAGGCGCGTTATAAATCTTCGCTACTGATATTTTATTAATTCTTTTGAGATGTGCTACGATATCAGCGTCTAGAGCATCCATCAGTGCAGATGGAAAAGTACCTTTTAAAAGTTGTTCCTGCTCATTATAAAATACATCAACACATGCTTTTGTCAACGTATTGATTGCTTTTGCTCGTAACAGTGCTACTCGGCTGGCGGTATCGTAAAGAGAATCCAAACGGGCTCTAAGATCTTCTCCTCCACATAGTGGTAATAGTAAATCTTCAACTTCGGGATAAGATAAAATTTTTAAATGATGTGCGTCTTCTAAATCGATAATATTATAGCAAATATCATCTGCGGCCTCTACGAGATAGACTAATGGATGCCGTAAATACCCCTTAGGATTCGTTGGGTCTTCCAACAGTCCTAACTCTCCAGCTATCGTTTCGAAGGTTTCTCTTTCCGATGCAAAGTATCCATATTTTTTCCGGTGGTGATTTTTCTTAATATGACCATCAATCGCGGCACAAGGATATTTAACAATTGACGCTAAAGATGTATAGGTTAAAGCAAATCCTTTATCATCTTTTCCGTTGAAAGGATGTGTCAGTATTCGCAATGCATTGGCATTACCTTCGAAATGTGTCAGATCTGCCCATTCTTCCTTCGTTACCTGTTCTTGGTATTTACGACCATCACCCTCTGTAAAATAAGTCGAAATGGCAGCTTCACCGGAATGTCCAAATGCCGGATTTCCCAGATCATGAGAGAGACATGCGGCAGATACCATATTCCCGACTTCTTGTAGATAGGGATATAATTCATCAATCTCTGAATCTGCGTCTTTCATCTTTGTGTAAAACAACGTCCCAATGATCTTCCGACGCTAGCTACTTCTAGACTATGGGTAAGTCTATTGTGAACAAATACTGCTCCTGGCAACGGGAATACCTGCGTTTTATTCTGCAATCTTCTAAATGGAGAAGAAAAAATCAATCTATCGTAATCACGTTGAAATTCTGAACGTGCTATTAAATGACTATCACTGACACGATGTTCATACCCCCAGCGTTTAGCGGATAGTAATTGTTTCCAATTCATACTTGTATTTACAGACATATTGCAAATATACATTTTTTGATTTTCTAAGTGCGGTGGCTTTTTCGAAATTGATTTTTTATAAATAGCAAGAATCGTTTTTTAAAAAGTTTATAATCTTTATCTTTAACAAGGAATCAAAACAACCATCATCATGAGTAACTATCATTTGCCGTCTATCCATACTTTTACCAGCACTGTTAACGAGAAGAACACGCACCTTATTATTTTAAAAAATACGCGCGGGATGCAGGTTGCCCTTAGTGATTATGGTGCTCGAATAGTCAGTATCCTTGTCCCTGACAACAAAGGGAAACTTACTGATGTTGCTTTGGGTTTTAGCAATATTGGTCTTTACTATCGCGCTGATGAACAATATCACGGTGTCACAGCAGGAAGATTTGCAAATCGTATCGCAAATGGAAGGTTTGAATTAAATGGTAAAGAGTATCAGCTTCCTATAAATAATGGCATCAATTGTTTACACGGTGGACCTGAGGGTTTTCATAAAAAAATATGGGATCGTCGTGTGAGTTATGAATCACAGGCTGAATTTTACCTCGTTTCTAAAGATGGCGAAGAAGGGTTTCCTGGAAATTTGAATGTTTCGGTTACATATACGTTAACAAATGACAATGAAATCATTATCAAATACAGAGCAGACAGCGATGAGGATACCGTGATCAATTTGACCAATCATACTTATTTCAATCTAAATGGAGAGGGATCTGGAGATATTCTAAGTCATCAGTTAAAAATAAACTCCGATACTTACCTTGCTGTCGATGAGAACCAAATTCCGATTGCAACAGTTCCGGTAGAAGGAACGCCCTTCAACTTTAAAGAATTTAAATCCATTGCGCAGGATATTACTGCTAACGACGAACAGCTGATTGCTGCCAAAGGATATGATCATTGTTTTGTCAACAACAGCCCTATTTCTACAGCTTGCGCTACGGCATACGCTCCGAAATCGGGTATACGCTTAGATGTTTTTACTACTGAACCAGGGGTACAATTGTATACAGGCAACTGGATGACGGGAAATGACACCGGTAAATCTGGAAATGTTTATCTGCCCTATGCAGGTTTCTGTTTAGAAACACAACATTTTCCGGATAGTCCTAATCAATCGGACTTTCCTTCAACAGTTTTAAAAGCGGGAGAAGAATTTATATCGGAAACTCATTTTAAATTCTCTCTTGAAAAATAGCATGAATTGGTTAGAAAGTTAGATTACTTTTACACTAACTTTCTAACCGACTAATTGGTTACTATTTCACCAACTGGCTCAAAGCATTTTCCACTTTGTCAAATCCAAATGCGGCGATTACTTCTTTAAACATACGTTGTATCTGATCATTACCTAAATTACCGATACTTCCTTCATGGGTATGGTTCACTTCTTTTGATGGCTGGAATTCTCCTGCATCAATCGCAATACCAATATTTTTATAGGCTTCACGGAAAGGAACACCTTTTAGAACTTCATTATTGACAACTTCAACTGAGAATAGATAATCGTATTTTGGATCATCTAAAACATCTTTTTTCACTGAAATATGTTCTAGCATAAACGTTGCAATTTCTAAACAATCATTCAATGACTTAAATGCAGGGAAAAGGTTTTCTTTTAGCAATTGTAAATCACGGTGATATCCAGAAGGAAGATTAGTTGTCATCAATGCGATCTCATTGGGTAATGCTTGAATTTTGTTGCAACGTGAACGGATCAATTCAAAAACATCAGGGTTCTTCTTATGTGGCATAATACTAGAGCCTGTTGTTAAATGTGCAGGGAATGAAATGAAACCAAAATTTTGATTGATGTATAGGGTGACATCCATGGCAAATTTTGCTAAAGTAGCCGCGATGGAACTCATCGCCTGTGCTAAGATACGTTCTGTCTTACCTCTGCCCATTTGTGCATAGACTACATTATAATTTAAATCATCAAATCCCAATAGATTTGTTGTCATTGTCCGATTTAAAGGAAAAGAAGATCCGTAGCCAGCAGCAGATCCTAAAGGATTTTTATTACATACTTTCCATGCTGCTTTCATCAATTCCAAATCATCGACTAAACTTTCCGCATATGCTCCGAACCACAATCCAAATGAGGATGGCATAGCGATCTGCAAATGTGTATAACCTGGAATCAGGATATCTTTATATTGTTCACTTAATTTAATCAGTTGCTGAAAGAAAATCTCTGTATTACCGACCATGTTTTGGATTTCGGTTCTGAAATACAGTTTCAAATCTACGAGTACCTGATCATTTCTTGAGCGTCCGGAATGAATTTTCTTTCCTGCTTCTCCGATCCGCTGTGTTAATAACATCTCTACTTGTGAGTGTACGTCTTCAACAGAATCCTCTATTTCAAATTCTCCGGCACTAATTTCTTGATAAATATTTTTCAGTTCCTGCTGTACAATAGCAAGGTCTTCATCGGTCATCAAGTTGATACTATTCAGCATACGAGTATGGGCCAAAGATCCCAAAACATCAGCGGCTGCTAACTGCAAATCCATCACTCGATCATTACCTACAGTAAAAGATTCGACAAATGAATCAACATCTATATTTTTTTGCCAGATTTTCATTTTTTTAGTACGCTATTTATATACTTGACAAAAATACCATTTGAAAACAAATAAAACAATTGAAGTTCAGCTCATACTATGGATCGATGTGACAATTGATCGAATTCGATCGATTGTTTTACAGTAATGTGGATGTGATTTTATATTAAATAAAAATATTTTTATGTTAAATGTTTGTTAAAACTCAGCAAACAGCGATAGTGAGTGAGCGATTACTTTGTTTTTAATTCACCCATTGTGACAACAATTTAATTTTTATATGTTTGTATCATAAGGGAGAGTGAAATATAAAAATATACGTTTTAAAGTTAGCAAACACTTACTTTTAAAACCGTAAAAAAACCAAACTATGATAGACCATAACGTCTCTAAACTTTAAGAAATTGAACCCTAACTAATTATAAACCAAAATTATACAGGCATATCCCTCCAAGATATGCCTTTATTCTTTTTTATATTTATCTTTGTACCTATAATAGGGTGAATTTTCACGAAACAAAAACTAAAACGATGGGAACAGAAAGCAAAAGACAACAACGTTTTGCAGGTGTATTACAGCAAGACTTAGCTGAATTACTGCAACGCGAAGGTAATAGTTGGGCTCCTGGGGCATTTATTACGGTTACGCGTGTACGTGTAACACCGGACTTAGCTATAGCAAGAGTTTATTTAAGTTTTTTAAATACCGAAACAGCTCCTGAGGATTTAAAAGCAATCCGCACTAAAACAACAGAAATTCGCTACAAATTAGGCTCTAAAATTAAAAATCAAGTTCGGATTGTTCCACAACTGGATTTCTTCTTGGATGACACCAATGAATATGTAGAGCATATGGATAAAATATTTGAAGAAATTAGTAAAGAAACGAGACAACCAGATTAAACAATCTGGTTTTTTTGTCTATTTTTAAAAATGGTTTTCAACTTAGATCCTGATAGTATTAGCTTTCCACATCCTGAACTTGCTGATGAAGATGGTTTACTGGCAGTTGGTGGTGATTTGAGTGCGGATAGACTGATCTTAGCCTACGAGAATGGTATATTTCCTTGGTTTAGCGAAGATTCTCCTATACTTTGGTATGCTCCACATGAACGGTTTGTCATCTTTCCAGAGCATCTAAAAATCAGCAAAAGTATGCTTCAAATCTTAAAAACTGATAAATTTTCGATTACTGTCGACAAGGCTTTCACCGAAGTCATCCACAGCTGTGCTAAGATTGAACGTAAAGATCAAGACGGAACCTGGATTACTTCTGATATGATCGATGCTTATCAGGAACTACATCGGATAAATTATGCGCATTCCATAGAAGTGTGGGAGAATGAAAAATTAGTAGGTGGTTTATATGGTATTTATATCAATCAGGTGTTTTGTGGTGAAAGTATGTTTTCCACCGTATCTAATGCTTCAAAAGCTGCTCTCATATATTTAACTACTCATTTCAACTTGAAATTTGTAGATTGTCAATTCCATACGCCACATTTGGCTTCTATGGGCGGTACAAGTATTTCGCAACAAGAATATCTGTCTATATTAAAAGAACAAAATGCAAACACCTTATAAATCTTACTTTGATATCCCTGAGGACGTTTCTTATTTAACTACACCAGGTTCCGGCTTAATTCCCATCTCATCTAAAGAATGGCGTCTGAAAAGAGATGCTGATTTTTTTCAACAGCAACAGATCTGCGTGAAAAACAGGGTGAATTTAATCTCGCGGTAAAAAAGAGTATCGGAAAGTTCTTCACAACTGCTATTCACAATGTTTATAACACCGCTAATTTTTCAACAGGATTCAATGCTTTGTTGGACCGCTTGCCAAAGGATTCAAAAATTTTATTGTTTGAAGGAGACTATCCTTCTGTTAATTTTCCTGTCATTTCTAGGGGTTTTGAACATGTGACAACCCCTGTTGATGAAAAGTTGGAAGAGCATATTACCCATGCTATTAAAAAACACGAACCGACTGTTTTTATATTTAGTATCGTGCAATACATTTCTGGTATCAAAATCAATCTCGAATTTATTAAACAATTGAAAGAGAAATTTCCGGAATTGCTTATAATTGGTGATGGTACTCAGTTTTTGGGAACTGAAGTTTTTAACTTCTCCCAGTCGGGATTTGATGTTGTTGGTGCCAGTGGTTATAAATGGCTTTTAGGTGGTTATGGCAACGGCTTCCTTCTTGTTAGTGATTATGGAAAACAGATCTTGTTTCCAAACTTGGCCACACAAAACGTCGAAATTGACAAAATGTGGGCAGGAAAAGGTATCGATCAACTTTATTTTGAGCCTGGACATCTAGATACTTTATCTCACGGAACATTACAAAAGGGTCTGGAGTTTTTGTCCGAACTCGGATTGGAACACACAGCTGCTTATACGCAACAATTAGTAAAGCTTGCCAAACAGGAATTGGGTAAACGGAAAATATTAACCGAAGTGGCTATTAACAGAGTTGAAACAAGTACAATCTTTAATTTGCAGATTGATCAAGGGCACTTTAATATATTAATGGAAAACAATATCAAATGCTTTCCACGTGGTAATGGTATAAGAATCGGATTTCATCTTTATAATGATGAAACAGATTTAGAAAAATTATTAAGAATTATTGATACTAAAATTTTAAAATAACATGGGTTTCAAAATAGGCGATTTAGTACGGTTTGTAGATGAACCAATAGAGGGACATATCACCTCCTTTCAATCCAATGACCTCATCGGTGTAACAGATGATACTGGATTTGAAATACCTGTACAGGCAAGTAAATTGACTTTAGTGCATGGAAATATGCGCCGTGATGATGACGAGCTTAATGAGCAAGCTGAAGAAATACCTTCAAAATTTATTGAGAAGGGTATCTTACTGGCAATTTCTGGTGATCATAAAGATGGATTAGCGAAATTGCATCTCGTGAATCAGACTTCTTATGAATTATTGGTTAGCATTGCGGATACCAATGTCAATAAGGCTAAAGGCATATTTGCTGAAAAAATCAGTAAACATGATTCTGTTCAATTCTACTCTGGAAATTTTGCTACTGTGGGTAAATGGCCAACATTCCGTTTTCAGATTATCAGACATGCCAATAGTTTACAAGCGATCCAAAATCCAATTGTAAAAGAACAGCGTGTACGTCCTGTCGATTTAACGAATCCAAAGGAGATCAACGATATCCTTGGCGAAAAAGTATGGATATATGAACTGGATAAAGAAGAAGAGGATTTAGGCTTAGATAAACTGAAGTCTCATTTTTTTTTCACATACGTCCGAATAAAATTAAGCTTGGTAAAATTTCCAAGCTTATTTTTTATTCTTCAATCTGTTTAA
>NZ_ASZT02000094.1:0-20812 GCF_001006065.1 Sphingobacterium sp. IITKGP-BTPF85 | reverse complement strand
AAAATGTTGACCGCCTTCCATGCGTACGCCCAGCAAGCCATAGTTTTGCTGCAGTAAAGATAAACCTGCAAAATCGCCATCTTTCATAGCAGAAACATCGATTGCAGTCTCTCCCTCACAGGTGGGGCCAAACGTGCGCTGTGTCAAAGTATTTCTTGCCTGTAAAAAGTGTTGATCTAAACGTCCTGTCTTCAGTCTCAAGTTTCCTTTATTTTCACTTACAGACCATAACTCCGCAACAGGATTGTGGTTCCATTGCCAGACCAACGGCAAATCCGGCTTTCCCTCCTCACGGTCAAAATCATCAGAATTAACAAGATGAGGGATCAATCCTGTGCTAACCGGCAGATCCAGTACTTCGGGTACTTTACCATCCACCCCCAGTACCGGCCAGCCCGCTTTCCACGTAACAGGAACAAGATATGGGATCCGTCCGACAGCACCATAATCCTGAAAAAGATAAGCATACCACTCACCGTTCGGTTTATCAATCAATCCCCCTGCGCTACACCTTGATCCTGCAAAACCACCCGCCCCTCATATGGTCCATCTATTTTATCTGCACGGTGCACAATCACAGACCGCATCCCACCGGGAGGCCAGGAAATGTTAAACAGATAATATTTTCCATTTATTTTAAAAAACTGTGATCCCTCGGCCGGAAGGCCCCCCTGCACACCCGCAGGTGTTGTCGGTAAGGTTGCGTTTTCAATTAAGACACGTTGCGTCTCCGGTTTTATTCCAGATAGATCGGGCAGCAGTTCAACCATATTGATCTTACCGCCACCCCAGATCATATAGATTTTATCCCCTTCAAAAAATAGGCTATGATCATGCAAAGCAGGCGAAAACTCCTTTCGATCCCAGGGTCCATGCTCGATATCCTGAGTTGAATAAATATAAGTCTTACCGGTTGTCTGTGCAAATGTGCTGACATAATAGGTTCCCTGATGATAGCGTAAACTACTTGCCCATGATCCCCGCCCGTAAGTATTTTTATCCTGATCCAGATTCAGCTCATCCATAGCAGCAAGAGTATGATGTCCATAACCCACCATTTCCCAATTAACCAGGTCTTTGGATTTCATGAGCGGCAAGCCCGGATTCATATGCATGGTGGTACTGCTCATATAGTAGGTATCGCCTACACGGATCATCGACAGATCCGGAACATCGGCAAAGATGATCGGATTTTTTGCTTTCTGATCCTTTTGCTGTCCATAAATTGGATTTATAAATAAAAACAAAAGTAAAACCCAATACGATGATCTGCGTATACCTGTTACATGAATTTTCATAATACTTATCTATTTTTTAGGTTTATCCAGAGACTTAATCAGCAGTAAATATAACATTATAAATTTTGGACACACCGTTGTAGTTAAATGTTACCCGACAAGTTCCCGACGATGATGTTGCTTGATTAATGGTGATTTTAACAGCCGGATTATCCGAAGATGCCGTCACGACCGGTGCCGCTGCTTGTTGCGATGAAATTTTACTTTTAATCTCATACTGACCATAGTCAACAATGCCATTTGCATTGGTAGAACGGACAGGTACAGCTGGTATTTCCAGCGCTTTTCCGTTGACAGCGATACGCACTTGAGGCACGATGGGACGATCAATTTTATGTTTCTTTGAACTAAATCCCAGACCGATGAAGTCAAACAGGATTTCATGATCTCCCCCTTCCGCAACCAGATATACCGCATGCTTTTTATCCAGATGATCAACATATTTGGAAACATCAATTTTAAATGCTGCCGTTTCACCCGCAGCATTCTCCGGAACGACAATTTCCCCAATTTTCTGTCCCTTCCAAGTGGCATTATCAT
This sequence comes from Sphingobacterium sp. IITKGP-BTPF85, assembly GCF_001006065.1. Classification (NCBI taxonomy): domain Bacteria; kingdom Pseudomonadati; phylum Bacteroidota; class Sphingobacteriia; order Sphingobacteriales; family Sphingobacteriaceae; genus Sphingobacterium; species Sphingobacterium sp. IITKGP-BTPF85. The sequence goes on along the minus strand of NZ_ASZT02000094.1, from coordinate 18,974 downwards.
AAGGGCCATCCAGCAAAACATTTACTTTAAAGGACTTTTTAGATTTCGGAGTTATAAACAGGTTAAACATGGTATTGTTTCCTTCTTTTGTTCCTTCAAAAGCTTTCAGTCCAAATTGATCCTGCTTCAGACCTCCAAAACCAAAATATTTAAATCCGACAATACTTCCATTTCTGAGATTTGTAACCGGCATATGATTATCCCATATATCCCAAGAATCTTGCATGGTACTGATATCAGAAAGGTGGGCCGTATATCCCGCTGAATAGTATTGATAAGGATCGAGTCCAAAAATATGGAAGCCCTCAGAAGTCACTTCTGCACCCTTATATTCTTTACCCTGACTATCCTTAACCGTCACCATTTTATTTTCGGCATACGGATCATAAGCCTGATGCGTACCGACCCACCTTGTGCGACTGGTTTTTCATCCCAATCGATGATAACCGGAGCGACTACTGCCTGACGCGCAAATCCGAATCCTCTTGGAGGTCTATGGTAAAAAACATACCATTGCCCATTAATTTCCTCGATACTGCCATGCGTATTATGCCCCGCATTACTCGTTTCTATCGCTGTACCATCCTGATTAAGGACCGGTCCACGCGAATCGACCAGCACACCCCCGCTCTTCCAGGGTCCCAAAGGCGAATCACCAATCAGGTAGCGCAAGGTAGAGTTCGAACTTCCGACACCGTATTCAGGCCCCGAATATCCACTATATACCGACACATACTTATTGCCCACTTTCCGGATGGAAGAAGCTTCAAAGAAGTTAAAAGATCCCAAATCCTCTCCCGTTACAACATGCGCATATTCCGTACCCTTTGGATCCCTTAACACACCATAACTTGCGCTTGCGGGAATAAAACGGTCGATTATTTTTGTTCCGGGTCTCACCGTGTACATGGTATTTTGATCTAATTGAGCCGCCAAAGAGCGTTGAAAACCCCAGTAGGCATAAGCTCTAAAACCGATTTCAAAATCAGGATCATTCCGATCTGTTATTTGCTCGACAAATATAGCCGGATCAAATCCAATCACGCTTCCAGGCAACGTACGTGTACCATCTTCCGTTAAATTGATCGGTTTAAAAGGTCCATCAGGACGATCTCCTTTCACCACCATAGCTTCACGGTGTTCTCCCCGACTGTGCGGATATAGATAATATTCTTTGCGGCCATCCTTTCTTTTTACTTCAACTAAGTCCGGTGCATACATGACATCCCATTGCCCACCAGTTTCGTAAGTGAAAATAGGTCCATCATCTCTCCAGCTGGACAGATCATCTACAGGTGCAGACCACATCCGGATATCAGGTCCACAATAACTGTCGAACCGTAGATCATGCGACCCGATGATATAAGCACGGTATTTTCCTGGATGATCAGGATCCTCAAAGACGCGAGGTTCACCATCCGGTAAATGCTCCCAAAGTGGCAAATAGGGATTACCCGCACCTTTGTGAACAACTTTTGTGTCTGATTACTTTTTATCGCATTATGCTGTGCCATCACATCGGTTGCCGATAGGGCAAACAGACCTGCACAGAACAGTAAGACTGACTTTTTCTTAAACATAAATTTAGTTTTATTCATAATTTTTCTCTGCTATATTATTGATTACCCCCGCATGCATCGCCCCGCTACCCCACAGCTCACTACCAATTGTCAGTACGAAATGGCGAGGCAAGTAATCCTTCCTTGTTTTGAAGATTTGCTTCTTCCGGATTATCACTCCAGGCATAACGAACGGCTACAGGGTTCGGAACTTCATTACTGCTCACAATGACCGTATTACCTTGAATAACTGCATCTGCCCACACGTAGGCCTTATCTTCGCCAGCTATGGCGAAATGTTTTAAACGATGTTCACGACTCTTTAAACCGCCTGCACTTTGATGGAAAAACAAAACAATCTTGTTTCCGTCAATCTTCATATTTTTATAAAGCGGACCTTCACTAACCACCTGTTCTCCATAGACCAATCGACGCGCTTGCAAAAACAAACGGTAGGCAAGATCTTTTTTATTTAATGGGTGAATATCATTCCATTCGCCCAGATCATAAGTTACTGTCAAGGCCGTTTTAGATACTTCCAATGCGGTTTGCAATTGTGCTTCCCGAACGCGGGCCCAACCACTTTCAACTGGTGGCTTGACAGATTTCGGAGCATAATTAGGGAGCTGCACAAGTAAAAAAGGAAGTTCAACTTTTTGAAATGTTGTCCGCCAATTTGCGATCAGTGCTTTTAAATACTTCCCATAATTAGGATCTCCTGCATTACTTTCCCCCTGATACCAGATCACCCCTTTCACCTCATAGTCGCGCAATGGATAGAGCATACCATTGTAAAGCATCGACCCCATGGTTTCCAGATTTGGAAGCTGTTTTTTTGCCTGCTCCAATACATTTAAATCTTGGCCAACTTTATATTTCCATTCTCCCCTAAGGTCTACTTCTATTTCATCACTGCTCATTCGGTATGGCTTATCAGGAATAAAGCCGCCATCAATGGCATGAGCTGTTAAACGGATGGTGATATTATTTTTTCCCGATTTCAAAATTCCTGCAGGAATATCATATTTGCGGGGAGGATAGAAATAAGAAGTAGTGCCCACAAATATGCCGTTCACAAAGACAGAATCACGATCGACCATTGTTCCTAAGTAAAGTTTAGCATGCTTGCCCTCCATATCAGGAGGTAAATTAAAATCTTTACGGTACCAGACCGTACCTTTAACATCCAGACCTGTTTCATTCCAGCGGCTTGGCACCGTTGCTATTTTCCAGTCACGATCGTCCCAATCTGCATGGTACCATTTATTGGCCCCCTGATCTACCGCCGCATTTTCTAGAACAGCTAATGCATCTTTATTGACGGTCAAAGCTGGAAATTCTTTTAAATGCGCTTGATTAATCCAACTTTGAATGGTACTGCCACCTTTACTGACCACCAACATACCTACAGGAACCCCCGTGTGGTGGTATGCTTCCTGCGCATAAAAATAGGCTAAAGCGGTCCAATTGATCACATCAGTAGCTGTCGCTGAGTACCATTTTGCGTCCGAAGCAATCTCCTCTTTTTCCTGTATCACTTCCTGTGTCGGTACTTTATAATAGCGTATCATGTGATTATTGGACACATTGATCTCGGGATACCGATCCACTAAACGCATTATAGGGGTTTCCATATTAGACTGTCCTGAGGCCAGCCAGACATCGCCAATAAGAATATCCCGAATCACAAATTCATTAATTTCCATGAGAAACGGTCCACCAGCTTGCTGCGGAGGCAGGCTCACAGACCATTTGCCAGCAGCATCAGGTTGTGTATGGTAAATTTTCCCTGAAAACGGATGGTCACTTTCTCGCCACTGTCTGCCCAGCCCCACAATTTCAGATCCACATCGCGTTGCAGTACCATACGATCGCTGATTAAAGCCGGAAGCCTGATCTTGGCAACGACATGCTGGTAAATAAAAAAGCTGAACAGAATGGCAATAATTCTCATAGAACAATTATATATTTTCCTTGTATAAAAAAATCGCGGTTTTAAGTTTCTTCCCCTCCATATGCTTATTATCTCATCGGATGTGTTAAGATTGCGATGATTGCGCATCGCTCTGCATCTTATGACAGGAATAACAGGTCAATTGGTTATGGACTTGATAAAATTAAAATAAGTTATGAAAAGAGCAGAAGCCCTTCCCATAACTAAAACGAAAAAAAACAATTATTAAAACGGGTTAAATAAAACGGTTAATTAAATTCTCTAAATATTCCTGCTTACCGCTAATAAGTTTAGGTTCACCATTTTCAGCAGCAAAGTTCCGGAGATCTTCTAAGGTTAATTTTCCTTGCTCAAAATCAGCACCGGCACCAGTATCAAAACTAGCATAGCGCTCTGAACGTATTTTTTTATAATCAGATTTCTGAAGAATATTATCTGCAATGACCAAAGCTCGAGCAAAATTGTCCATTCCACCGACATGGGCATAAAACAGGTCGGCAGGATCCGTTGAATTTCTGCGGATCTTAGCATCAAAATTGACACCGCCGCCTTTTAAACCACCAGCTTCTAAAATAATTAACAGCGATTCGGTCAGTTCATTCAGATCGTTTGGAAATTGGTCGGTATCCCAGCCATTTTGATAATCACCACGGTTAGCATCGATAGACCCTAAAAGCCCCGCATCTGCAGCAACTTGCAATTCATGCTGAAAAGTATGTCCTGCCAGAGTAGCATGGTTCACTTCCAGGTTTAACTGAAAATCATCCAATAGATCATACTTTCTCAAAAAGCCAATTACCGTTGCCGCATCAAAATCATACTGATGCTTAGAAGGCTCGCAGGGTTTAGGTTCAATAAAGAACGAACCCTTGAAACCATTTTTACGGGCATAATCTTTAGCCAGATGTAAAAAACGGGCCAGATGGTCCTGCTCTCTTTTCATATCTGTATTCAGGAGCGACATATATCCTTCACGTCCCCCCCAGAACACGTAGTTTTCACCCCCAAGGGCAATCGTAGCATCAATAGCGGCTTTTACCTGTGCACCACCATGCGCCAGTACATGAAAATCAGGATTGGTTGAAGCACCGTTCATATAACGGTGATGGCTAAACAGGTTAGCAGTTCCCCAGAGCAATTTGATACCGCTCTGTGTTTGTTTTTCCTTGGCATAGTGGACGATATGCTCCAAATTTTGTTCATTTTCAACCACATTATCGGTATAATCAACCAGATCGACATCGTGAAAACAATAGTAGGGCAATTGCATTTTCGTCATAAATTCAAATGCGGCATCCATTTTATCTTTTGCCCGGTCTATGATCGTAGGTTTGGCATCCCATGGAAAAAACTGTGTCGGTCCTCCAAACGGATCCGATCCATTCCCATTAAACGAATGCCAGTAAGCACATGCAAATCTTAGATGCTCGGCCATCGTTTTTCCTGCTACCACACGATTTGCATCATACCATCTAAATGCGAGTGGATTATCCGAATCTACCCCTTCATATTTTATCTGTCCAATGTTTTTGAAATACTCCTGATTTCCTAATAATACTTCCATTTTTTATTAATTTAACAATTTCCTATTTAAACTATCTTTCCATTTCTCATACAGCTCATCATATAAAGTGATATGTGAAGGTTCAATGATCGCATGTTTCTCCAATCCGGCAAATGCTTCTTTCCGAGAAGCAAATATCTCTGCTCCGATTCCAGCTCCCAGCGCTGCCCCCACACTTCCATCATTATCATAAAGCTCGACTTCTACCTGTGTCACCCCAGCAAAAGACTGCTGAAATACGGGGCTTAAAAATAAATTGGCATGTCCGGCACGGATTACTTTTGGTTCTATTCCATTCTGCCTCAAAATATCCAGACCGTAGCGAAAAGAGAAAGCTATTCCTTCTTGAGCGGCACGCCACAGGTGCGCTTCGTCGTGACGTACAAAATCAATATTTTCGATATGGGCATGCACCATTCTATTTTTTAACATTCTTTCGGCACCATTGCCAAAAGGCAAAACCGTGATACCATCAGAACCTATGGCGATATTAGACGCCAATTGATTGATCTGTACATAGTCATTTCCCAGTGCCGTTATTTTTTTCATCCAGCTATTTTGGATACCGGTACCATTTATACAGAGCAGCACTCCTAAGCTTGTCTGCGAAGAATTATGGTTGACATGCGCAAATGTATTGACACGAGACTCCTGATCATACACCAGTTGATCCGTAACCGCATATATAACACCCGATGTACCAGCAGTCGCAGCCACTTCTCCGGGTTCAAATACATTCAAAGAAAGTGCATTATTAGGCTGATCACCGGCTTTATAACTCACGAAAGCATCTCTGGAAAGGTTCAGTTCATCCGCTACTTCGGGTTTGATCAGTCCATAGTTTGAGAAAACAGGTAAAATATCCGGAACTAAATCCTGATCAATACCATAATAATCAAGTAAGGTCTCCGAGATCCTATTGTTCTTAAAATCCCATAAGATTCCTTCCGATATAGAACTGATATTAGAATTAATTTCACCTGTTAAACACATGCTCAAAAAATCACCAGGTAGCATGAATTTATGTATCCTCGCATACAGTTCGGGTTCATTGTGTTTCACCCAGGCTAACTTTGAAGCGGTGAAATTTCCTGGAGAATTGAGATGTGAGGCCAAAAAACCAGTCGAAGACAGATCTGAGATTGCCTGATCGCCTATTGCAACAGCTCGACTATCGCACCAGATAATGGCATTACGCAGTGGTCGTTGATCCTTGTCTACGATCACGAGGCCATGCATTTGATAAGCAATTCCAATGGCACCGATATACTTAGGATTATAAAGTCCTGTACTGTTAAGCTTTTTTATCGCCAATTTTGTATACTCCCACCACAGATTGGATCTTGCTCCGCCCAGCCCTGCTGTTCCGAAATAATTGCAGCTTCGCTATCGGGGTACTGTGTAGACACAATTCTCCTATTGGTCTGTGCATCAATAACCGAAACTTTAATAGAAGAAGTCCCTAAATCTATTCCTAATAATAACATATCCTATTTTTCTAATAATTTTTCGGTCTATTTATTAATACTTTAAGTCATTATTATCTTTTCCCAATCTTTTAAAACAATTGTGGGTCAAGAACAAAGTCATACTTTCCTCCTCTTTGAGTAGCCATATCGTACTCAAAGATTGGTCTCAAATGATTCCCTTTCAAAGTCGCTTGTGATGACACAAGGGCTTCTTTTCCAGCTATGGGGTTTAACAGGTTATTTGAGTTTTCACCAGCTGCTATCTTCAACCCCTTACCTTTAAGTGGCCAGTAGGATCGTAAACGTAGGTTTCCGCCAATTTTTGAGGTAACAGCAATGTTCCGAATCTGACCATCTTTCCAGTTCATATCAACAGTAAATCCACCTCTAGCTACAATACCCGAGACAGCGCCATCGCTCCATAACTCGGACAACGCGGGTAGCACATGCACCGCTCCGTCATGGCTCTGTAGCAGCATTTCAGCAACTCCTGCACTCAAACCAAAATTTCCATCAATCTGAAAAGGTGGATGGGCTGTAAACATATTGGGATAAGTCCGTCCATCCGGATTTTTATGATTCGCTAAAGTCAACATATTGTCAATGATCTGATACGCTTTATTCCCATCGAGCAAACGTGCCCATAGATTGATCTTCCACCCGATGGACCAACCTGTCGCAAAATCACCTCGATACTGCAATGAATTAGCAGCAGCCTCAAATAATTGGGGCGTCCGATACGCCGATATTTGGTTTCCCGGATACAGGCCATACAAGTGCGATACATGCCGATGGTCACTTTTAGGATCATCAAGATCTTCCAGCCACTCTTGCAATTGCGCATATCGGCCTACTTGCATAGGCGGAAGCTTTCGAGCGGCTTTTATTAATTTCGCTTGATAAGCGGCATCTTGATCGACAATCTCGCTCGCTAATGCCGTACGTGTAAGGATATCAAAAGCCAGTTGATTGTCCATGGTAACCCCCGCAGAGATCGGCCGTGCTCGGGAGATATGGAGGGTGCAATGACCAGCCAGTCTGTATACTTAGGATGTGCAATCAATATAGAAATAATAAAATCGGCCGCTCCTTTCATGACAGGATACACTTCAGTAAGAAACTTCTGATCACCGGTGTATAAATAGTGCTCCCATAAATGCTGCGTTAGCCATGTTCCGCCTGTCGGCCACATACCTGCTGCCGCAAAATCAATTGGACTGGTCACCCGCCAGAGATCTGTGTTATGGTGCGTAACCCATCCATCAGCACCATAGAGTACCCGTGCAGTTTCTCGACCACTCTCGCTCAACTCTTTAATAAGCTGAAAAAGGGGCTCATGCGTTTCTGAAAGATTAGTAACCTCCGCTGGCCAGTAGTTCATTTCGGTATTAATATTGACCGTATATTTGCTATCCCATGGCGGATTCATCGATCTATTCCAGATCCCCTGCAAATTGGCAGGCTGCCCACCAGGCTGAGAAGAGCAGATCAATAAATACCGTCCAAACTGCACCAATAACGCCACCAAAGCTGGATCTTGCGTCGTTTTGAAACTTTCAATCCGTTTAGTCGTCGTCAGATTTTCTTGTCCTGCTGTTTGACCCAGATCTAAATTGAATCGTGCGAATTGCTTGCTGTACATTGCGATATGCTGCTTCAATGCCGTTTTAAAAGCTTTCTTTTGAGCCAGTGCTAATGTACTCGCCGCCCGGACTGCTTCCTGATCATCAAGGGTTTTGTAATTCACAAAATTTGTGGCAACAGCCATATAGATCACGACCGATGTCGCACCCGATACGGTCAGTTTGTTATCCGTGAGCGTGACACGGCCGTCCTTATTTTTAACAGCAGTATGCTTTTGATACCTGATTTTTCCGTCAATACCTTCATGCGATGTCCCGCTACCTTCCAAAATTAGGCTTTGACCGGATTTATAAATGTTGTACCTGGAAGGATTTGCATATTCGAGATCAAAATTTAAAGCTCCCCTTTTACTAGCGGTTATTTCCATTAGAATCACATCATCAGCAAAAGAAGAAAACACTTCACGCGTATAGGTGACACCGTCTACCGTATAGCGCGACCGCACGACAGCTTTTTCGAGATCCAGTTCGCGGTAATAATTCTGATAATTTTTATGGTTAGGAAAATTCATAATGACGCTGCCCGCCGTCTGATAGGGCATGCCATGGGTTTTGGTGAAAAATGATTGATTTGTTAAGCGATCGGCCGCCTCTGTTTTACCAGCAAAGATCAATTGCTGAATTTGAGGAAGTGCGTTTAACGCATTCGGATTATCATTGCGGTATGGTCCCCCTGCATAAATCGTTTCTTCGTTAAGCTGTAATTCTTCACGCTCCGGAATACCATACACCATCGCTCCCAAACGCCCATTCCCGATCGGTAATGCCTGTTCCCAGATCTGATCAACGACAGGTTGATCATACCACAATTTTAGTGAGCTTTTATGCTGCGCATATGCAACACAGCCGAATATCGACAGCTTTACTATCCCTATGATCGTAAATAATTTAGCAACCATCAATCTCATCATGCTATTTTGTTTCCTCTACTTATTATTTTATACATTGATTAGCCTGTATTGGTCAACTTATAACCCTGTTTCAGGAACCAAATAGCCTACATACATATTCAAAATGTGATCATTTACCCTGACTACGCTCCTTAAACAACAATTGCGAAATCTGATACAGATCATTCTTCCAAACCTTAAATCATGTCCTCCCGGCTCGATATAGAAGACATGCGGTACCTCATGCTTTTTCAAATAATCATGTGTTCTGTTCGTAATAGTGATTAAACCATCTTGATCGCCACAAGAAAGCCAAAGTAACTTGAGTTTGTCTTTTACTTCTTGCGGATGTGGGATCAGTTGCTCAGGCATTAGGGTATTGGGTGCGGAAGAAAATCCACCGACCCAGGCAAATGTATCCAAGTTGCCAAGACCAAAATTTAGAGCTTGACCTCCCCCCATGGATAATCCAAATAAGGCACGATTCAAAGGGTTCGCATTCACAGGATAAGTTTTTTCGACATATGGAATAAGATCATCAATAAGATCTCTTTGAAACGTCGCAAAAGCCTCAACTTTAGCCGCATCCATGATATTACCTATAGCACGATCATCTTTCATGGCACGGCCATTGGGCAATACCACGATCATCGGTTCCAGCTTACCTTGTGCATACAGATTATCTAGAATAACATGAGGAGTACCATTGTTTAACCACTCAAACTGATCGCCACCGATCCCATGTAAAAGATAAAGTACGGGGTACAATTCCTTTGCCGAGAACCCAGGAGGTAAATACACTAAAGCCGTCCGTTCTATACCAACAGTTGATGAAGGATAAGTAATCGTATCTATTTTACCATGTATAATATCCGGTTGATATACAGCAAACCCCTCAGGAGCTGTAACGGTTTGAGCTTTTAATACCGTAATGGATAGGACTATACATAACACCGTCCAAATATTTTTCATAATCATTTGGTTTATAATTGAATATTAACACTTATATAAATTGATCATTTATCAATTTAGGTTTCAATAAGCATGAATCAGCCGACCTTTTCCTTACCTATTTTTTTGAATCCATGGAATTCAGAAGATTAAAGGGTTTATAACACTTGTGCAGATTGATCTATTTTTCTGGAAATCACTTTCTCTACTGCAGATACGATGTTCGCCGCATTTAAACCATATTTTTCCATTAACTGCGCAGGAGTCCCCGATTGACCGAAACAATCATCAACAGCAATATATTCTTGTGGGATCGGCATATTCTTGACAAGCAGCTGTGCAACACTGTCTCCTAAACCACCTAAGCGATTGTGCTCTTCAGCAGTCACCACACAACCTGTTTTCCGAACCGACTTCAATATTGCACTGTCATCCAACGGCTTAATGGTGTGTATATTAATAATCTCTGCATCTATACCCAATTGCTCTAAAAGCTCACCTGCTTGAATGGCTTCCCAGACCAAGTGTCCTGTGGCAATAATAGTCACATCATTCCCTTCGTTCAGCATAACCGCTTTTCCGATCTCAAATTCTTGATCTTCTGGTGTAAAGACAGGTACTACAGGTCTTCCAAAACGGAGATACACAGGACCGAAATACTTTGCGGCAGCAATCGTCGCAGCTTTGGTCTGGTTATAATCGCAAGGATTGATCACTGTCATCCCTGGTAGCATCTTCATCAACCCTATATCCTCCAAAATCTGATGCGTCGCACCATCCTCACCAAGTGTCAATCCTGCATGCGAGGCCGCGATCTTCACATTCTTATTAGAATAAGCGATCGATTGGCGTATTTGATCATAAACCTTCCGGTTGCGAAGTTGGCAAAAGTACCTGTAAACGGAATCCTATTCCCGATGGTCAGACCTGCCGCTATTCCCATCATATTGGCTTCCGCAATACCGATCTGGAAGAATCTTTCCGGAAATTCTTTTATGAAATCGTTCATCTTTAGTGACCCGATTAAATCAGCACAAAGTGCCACGACATGTTCATCTTGACGTCCAGCTTCCAACAGTCCCGCTCCAAAACCTGAGCGGGTATCCCGAGATTCGCTATATGTATATTTTTTCATTTTTTGCTTAATAATCTCCTAATGTTTGTGGATTCTGTGCTAAAGCATCAGCCAATTGATCGTTATTTGGAGCAACTCCATGCCATTTATGTGATCCCATCATAAAACTGACACCATTTCCCATTTCAGAATGCAGTAAAATAACGGTTGGAAGACCCTGATGAGCCTGCTGTTGCGCTTGAGTAAGTCCATCCAATATAGCAGCAATATCATTTCCCTGATGTATTTCCAATACCTGCCAACCAAAAGCTAACCACTTGGCATGTAAATCACCTAGAGACAGTACATCTTTCGTCGCCCCATCGATCTGTGCACCATTATAATCAATGATGGCAATCAGGTTATCCACTTTATTATGTGGCGCATACATCGCAGCCTCCCATACCTGACCTTCCTGCAGTTCACCATCCCCCATCAGGACATAAACCAGGCCTTCATCACGATTTAGTTTTTTCGCCTGTGCCGCACCGATTGCCACGGATAATCCTTGCCCTAATGAACCTGATGCAATACGGATTCCTGGTAACCCCTCATGCGTGGTAGGATGCCCCTGCAACCGGGATCCAAGCTTGCGGAACGTAGCCAATTCGGCTATATCAAAATAACCTGCTCTCGCCAGTACACTGTAGAAGACAGGGGAAATATGGCCATTCGAAAGAAAAAACAGATCTTCACCACTTCCATCCATATCAAATCCCTCTTTCCGGTTCATGACTTCAAAATAGAGCACAACCAACAACTCTGTACATCCTAAAGAGCCTCCGGGATGACCCGATTGGCAGGCATGCACCATGCGAACGATATCTCTTCGCACTTGCGAAACAATAGCCTGTAGCTCAGAAATACTCTTTTTATTAATTTCCATCGCGATTAATTGTTTTGAGCAGCTACCCGTTTATGATCCGCTAAAAATTGCGCTAGACCACTGTCTGTTAAGGGATGTTTTAAAAAAGAAAGAATGGCAGACAAGGGCGATGTAATAACATCGGCACCTATTTTGGCGCAACCCAATATATGCGTACTATTACGTACAGATGCCGCTAATATTTGGGTAGGAAAGATATAATGATCATATATTTCCCGAATTTCTTTGATAAGCCCCAGTCCATCGACAGAAATATCATCCAGACGGCCTATAAATGGAGAAACATATGTCGCACCTGCTTTTGCAGCCAATAATGCCTGTCCAGCAGAAAAAACTAATGTACAGTTGGTTTTTATGCCTTTGTTACTAAAATATTTGATGGCTCTGATACCCGCTTGAGTCATGGGTACTTTGACCACGATTTTGCTATCCAAATTTGCCAGTTGCTCTCCTTCCAGGATCATTCCTTCATAATCGGTTGCAATAACCTCAGCGCTCACATCGCCCTCGACAATAGCACAGATCGCTAAGTAATGTTTCTGAACAAGATCATCACCGCTTATCCCTTCTTTTGCCATTAAGGTAGGATTGGTCGTTACACCGTCCAAAACCCCGAAGTCCTGGGCTTCCTGAATATCGTTCAGATTGGCTGTATCAATAAAAATTTCATTTATTAAATTTAAGTTTAGTAGTTTATGGTTTGGTCTGCAAATGAGCCTTTCAGAATCTCTAATTGCAAAACAAAACTATACTATTAGCCTCTTAAAAAATGAAACAGATCTTAAAAAGAAGGGTAAAAATGTTCAAAGCATAGCACTAAAGTAGATCTGTAGGCTGTTTAATCGTCTTTTCCGTAGAAAAATAGTTAAATGCACAAAGGATAAGTAAAAAATTATAAACCAAAAAAGGAGACCCTATAAAGAATCTCCTTTTTAATCACTTTTTCCTCCATCTCCCCAACAGCCGGCTGGTCACTCCCTTGTCCCGTTACTCCGTCAATATGTTACGTCTTAACTATGTCACTTTTTCAATATATCACTACATTACAGCCGAAAACATATTAATATGGTACACTGCCCCCCCTGCGCAAATACTTATTCTAAAAGAGAATTGATCTCAACAAAAAAAGGTGTCCAAAGGCACCTTTTTTAATATTAGCTCAGTAAAACTTTATTTAAATTTTTCGACTTGCTCCGGAGTCAGAGATAAAATATCACAAATCATCGCTATATCAAAACCACTATTCAACATTTTAGTAGCTGATTCGAACTTTTCTACTTCAGCTTTCTCCCTTTCAGCCTCAGCAAGAGCTTCCAATTTCTTGATGCGTACCGCTGCTAATCCACGTTCTTGCTCCTGTCCTTCTCGCTTAGCCTTATCCAATAAATATTCACGTGTACCCATTGTTGTGCTCCTTCCTAATTTTGTATCGATTTCTTGCTCAAATTTAATAAAAATTTCTTTATCTTCAAAACTAACATAATAAGCCAGGAAATCATAAATACCCTGACGTGTAGTCTTTTCCATATCCCTTTTCATCATTTGATCGTAAAGATCATGTTTAATATCTTTAAGTTCTTCGTCGGTCACATTATTATTAATTATAGCCAAAAATGCCGTTAATACCACAACAGCAAATGGATTCGGATTAGACCGTAAATCTTCCTCATTTTGACTTAGAATCTTATAGTAATTGAATTCATACCGTAAAGTCGTTCCTAAAAAACTTTGTTCATACAACTTTGGCTTATAATGTTTATTCTCATCAGTCAATATCGCTATGGCACAAACTGGCACCTGATATCGATCAGTGATTTTATAATAATATTCAAACATCCGTTTTTCCAAATCATTATTACCCTTATTGGACTGCACTTCAATATGACAAAAGATAAATTGCTCACCTCCACCTTTCATATAGACTTTTACTAACTTATCGACAAATCTTTTACCTTTATTACTCTTTTCTGGCGGAAATAAGGTCTCAAACTCTTTGTCGAGATATTCAAAAGGTTTATTCAAGTCAAATAACAATTCAGCTTCGGGAAACATAAATCGGAGGAAATCTGCAAAAGTCTGCTCCAGTATCGATTTCCACAAGGGATCATCAACACGTCTTAATTTATACTTTACCATAACTCATACTCAACTGATTAACAACAGCTAATATAATGATAAATTACTAATAATACTAAATATAATAGTTTTTAATACCAATCAATTTAGCACGCGATAACTAACCACTTCACTCTGTCACTTCTAAACAAATACTTATTCTAAAAAATATAACTTACAACATTATATCCAATACTTTGAAAATACTAAAGTCTGTCTCGGTTCGGGAGACACGGTCACTTCTTAATAAAATCCAAATCCATTCCGTTTTGAAAAAGGATCAATTTGTAAATTTGGTTTTCCTTTTTGTTCAAACTTCAATGTTGCATCGATTCCATTATAGAAGAACTCGAGTTCACTTCATTTTAGTATTAAAAGAGCAACAACTAAGCTAATTTCAACATTGTTGTTATATACAAAAAACTACAGCAGCAACACCACCCACCAATGCCATCATGATTTCCGGTAAAAATCCAGCCTTCCACACTATCACCAGAATAGATGACCGGCTAGGGGCAAACTTTTTGGATACAACCTTCCGTGATTTGGACACTTTTGATCAGGTTTCTCACCATAATTTTGATTTAAATTAAAAATAATAGATCTATGAACAACATGAAAGAAGTAAAATTGGGCAGTCAAGGACTTACCATACCAACGATTGGTCTTGGCTGTATGGGCATGACAACAGGTTTCGGAGGAGATATCTACGGAAAAGCAGATGAAAAAGAGGCGATTGCTACTATCCATCGTTCATTGGAGCTGGGTGGCAATTTTTAGATACAGCAGATATATATGGTCCTTTTCTCAACGAACAGTTAATAGCAAAAGCGATCAAGGGTAATAGAGAAAAATACATCATAGCTTCAAAATTCGGATTCGAAATTGACGACAACGGACAAGCAACTGGCGCATTCAATAGCAGTAAGAATTACATAAAAAAAGCCGTAGAGCGTTCTCTGAAAAATCTGGGTACCGATTATATTGATATGTACTACCAGCATCGATTGGACACGAATACGCCAATTGAAGAGACCGTAGAAGCGATGGGCGAATTGGTAAAAGAAGGAAAAATAAAATATATCGGTCTTTCGGAAGTAAATTCTGAAACCATCAAAAGAGCACATCAGACTCACCCACTTACAGCAGTACAGTCCGAATACTCCTTGTTTGAGAGACAAATTGAAGAACTGGGCATTCTGGATACACTGAAAGAACTAGGCATCAGCTTAATTGCCTACTCACCAGTAGGGCGTGGATTTTTAAACGGAACAATACAAAAGCCAGAAGATTTTAACGAAAATGATTTCCGAAGATTTATACCAAAATATCAAGGTGAGCAGTTTTTCAAAAATGTAGAATTGGTAAATGAAATTAAGAAAGTGGCGGTCGAAAAAAATATCACTTCTGCACAGTTGGCTATTGCTTGGGTTATTGCTAAAGGTCACACGCCAATTCCAGGGACAAAACGCGTAAAATATGTAGAAGAGAATATAGCAGCAGCGAGCATTTCTTTAACCCAAGACGATCTGAACCGTTTGGAAAGTATTATTCCTTTGGGTACAGAAACAGGCGCAAGATACGATGCTGAAAGTATGAAAGGCGTTAATTTGTAACAGGCTAAACAGTGGATAAATTAACGTTTATCCACTGTTTTTTATAAATTTATAAATGAAAAATAATAAAACTTATTTTCTAAACACAGTTTCAGAACTTCATCATTTCTTAAACATCAAAAAACCAGCACATCCTTTAGTAAGTGTTGTGAATCTTGATGAGATCAATTCTTGTGTTGCTGAAGAAATGTTAACGATTGTCTATAATTTCTACACGATTTATCTGAAAAAGAATTTTGACGGAAAAGTAAAATATGGTCAGCAATATTATGATTATGATGATGGAATAATGACCTTTTTTGCACCCAAACAACTATTTTCAATTGAACAAAACAGTTCATCAACAGTGGAAGGTTGGATGATTGTTTTTCATCCCGATTTTATTCAAAGTTATGCTTTAGCAAAACGTATTAAAGAATACGGTTTTTTCGCATATGCCAACAATGAAGCATTGCATCTCTCGGACAAAGAAGAGTCCGTAATCTCAGGACTGATGCTAAATCTTCAACAGGAAATTGAAGCCATGATTGACAACTACACACAAGATGTTGTTGTTTCTCATATTGATTTGTTGCTGAATTATTGCAACCGGTTTTACAACCGTCAGTTTATTACACGTAAAAAAGCGTCAAATGATTTATTCTTAAAATTTGAGGATTTATTAAATGCATATTATCAACATGATGATTTAAATGTATTAGGCCTGCCGTCCGTTCAGTACTTCGCCGAACGATTATCGGTATCATCAAACTATCTCAATGATATGCTGAAAAATTTGACAGGGCAAACTACACAGCAACATATTCAAAACCAGCTCTTGGAAAAAGCCAAAGAACTATTGTCAACAACAGAATTATCTGTAAGTGAAATTGCTTATCAGTTAGGTTTTGAATATCCCCAATCATTCAGTAAACTATTCAAAAAGAAAACCGAAAGATCACCTTTAGAATTTAGACAGTCATTTAATTGACCGAAAATTGCGTTGACAAACTAAAAATCGTTGTCAATCTACCGCGGTTGTCTACAGATAAATTTTGAATTTGAGAACATAGATTTGCTATGTTTTACAGTTTTCTTCTACTATCAAAAAAAATGTCATTGATCTATATCAATACATCTATCGTAGATTAATCTTTTAAAGATCTGGTCACGACAACCTTGCCTTTTGCACGACCACTTTCTACATAAGTCAGTGCATCATTGGTTTTCTCGAATGGGAAAATTTGATCTATAACTGCTTTTAACTGATTAGCTTCAATCAATTTGGTAATTTCGGCTAATTGTTGGCCGTTTGCGCGCATAAATAGAAAAGTGTAGTCAATTTTCAGCTTGTTTGCTTTTTTTTCTATGCCCCTACTCAATAAACTTATTACCAATTTCATATACCAGGCTAAACCCAGATCTTGAGCAAAATCTACAGTAGGTGGACCTGAGATTGATATAATTTTCCCTCCTGGTTTTAAAATACCGAAGCATTTCTCCAATGTTTTGGTATCTTGACTATGCAATACAACATCATAATCCCTGAGTATATCTTCAAATTTTTCAGTTTTATAATCAATCAAAAAATCTGCACCGAGCGACTGTAATAAATCAAAACTTTTTTTACTCGCAGTGGTCGCCACCGTCGCACCCAAATATTTAGCCAATTGGATAGCAATCGTTCCTACTCCACCCGATCCGGCCTGAATAAATACTTTTTGACCTTTTTTAATCTGAGCAATTTCAACGAGAGCCTGCCAGGCGGTTAGACCAACGAGTGGTATGGAAGCGGCCTCTTCCATCGTCATATTCGTCGGTTTTAAAGCTATATCATTTTCATCTATGGCAACATATTCCGCAAAACCACCAATACTAAAATCGGGAAGCCTAGCATAGATTTCATCGCCGACCTGAAAGTTTTTCACTTTTGAACCAACCTGCACGATAACACCTGCCACATCGTGACCTAGAATAAGAGGCATTTTATAGGGTAATAATAATTTGAAATCGCCATGTTTTAACTTAGCATCCAATTGATTGATACTGGCAGCATAGATTTCCACCAATACTTCATGCTCTTTAATCTTGGGTGCCGGAACTTCAACAAGTGCTAACGTATCCGTTTTACTATAGCGGTTAATGCGAAATGCTTTCATTGATCAGGATTTTAATAAGGGATTTATTTTCTTCGGGTTAACAAGATTAAAAGTTAGTTTAGGGAAGATACGGTTTAAAATATAAACCAATTTGGAAGAGCCCACTCGAATGTGAAAGCGGTCTTTCTCTAATCCGGCAACTAAAGCTTTTACCAGTTCTTCGGGACTTAATTTAGGATCATTTCTATCTACAGTCATTGCTGTAGCAACAAGTGGGGGTACAAGCTCGAATACTTTCACATGGCTTTTTAAAATTCCAAGATGTGCACGTAGAGCTGTTGTATAAAATGCAAGCGCAGTCTTCGATGATGAGTAAGTTGCCTCAAGCAAAGAAGGTACATAACTCAATAGCGATGTGGTATTAATAATCGCAGTTTCAGGTCTTGATTTCAACATATCAAGAAAAAGATTATTCAAACGAATAACTCCTAAATAATTGATATTCATCTCATAGGCGGCTCCTTGCAGATGTTTTACATCTGAAATCCCGAGATTAGAAGGTTCGACTCCAACTCCGGCATTATTATATAAAATATCTATTCCACCGAGTTTTTCGATTTCCTTAAAGAGTAACTGTGCTTCTTCCTCAGAAGCGACATCACTTTTAATCGGAATGACGCCGGGGTACATTGCTTTTGCTGCATCCAATTTAGCTTGATTTCGTCCTGTAATAATGACATGAACACCTTTTTCTAAAAATTGTTTTGCGGCCTCAAGCCCTATTCCAGATGTTCCCCCTGTTATTAGTATTGTTTTTCCTTTTAATTCCATAATTGATATAAATTGCTTAAAGTGTTTCTTCATTCGTTAACAAAATGAAGACCCGTAGTAAAAAACTGCTGCCCTGGATTTACATCCGAAGGTGCCAAAGGCTTTTCACCATTGTGCAGATCAGGGTGCGAATATGCACCAGTATGCCAAAGCTGTAAATATGACTCCACCTTGCTCATGGACTGCTTCCGTGGTCAATTTCCAGCCTGCAACCTGTTCATTCGAATAAATTGCAGGAACACAGTGTATACACCGACAGCTTCCAGGGCTGATGAATGTATCTTCTGTAATGATTATCCGGCAG
>NZ_ASZT02000093.1:0-21035 GCF_001006065.1 Sphingobacterium sp. IITKGP-BTPF85 | reverse complement strand
AAAAAGGATAAAGAAACCTTAAAAAAAGAACTTACGGATATCCAGTATAATGTAACGCAAAAAAACGCTACCGAAAGAGCTTTTGATAATGAGTACTGGAATGAATTTAGAGAAGGGATCTATGTTGATGTGACTACAGGCGAACCATTGTTATATCTTCAGATAAGTTTGAGTCGGACTGTGGATGGCCAAGTTTTTCAAAACCGATTAGTGAGAAAATAGTGAAGGAACTTTCGGATAATTCATACGGAATGGAACGTACTGAGGTGCGCAGTAAGACAGGCGATGCACATTTAGGACATATTTTTAATGATGGTCCTGCAGATAAAGGAGGTTTAAGATATTGTATCAATAGTGCATCTATCAAATTTATTCCTAAAGATGAAATGGCTATGAAAGGTTATGCTAAGTATATCGCATTGTTAGAGAAAAAAGATCAGAAGTCAATTAAATAACATGTTGTTAGGTAGTTCTTTATTTTATAATCATTTTCGAATTATCAGGATGGAAATTTATACATAAGATCATCCATACATGATAAAGTTATTTATATAAGTGTTATCATTAAATAGGCGATGTGTTAAAATTATTATAGACAATCTCAGAGAGAGTAAAACATTTTAAAGATGGACTTACTCTCTTTTTTATCTATTTATTTTTCCCTCGAACCGCTTAAAATATCTATTCATATACATTTAACAGGGCCGTAATTTATAACATGCATTCACGCGACGTCATTTACTTTATAATGATGGATTGTCTATTCACCTTCAGTAGACTGTTTTTTAGCGAGTTTAATATATTGTTAATCTAAATGTAATAAACAATATACGTTGTTTGTCTTAATTTTGAATCAGAAAGTTAAAGGAAATTATTAAGGGAAAAATTATCCAAAAATCTACTCATTTAAAGCACAACAAACGAGTACTAAAAAATAAAACATGATGACAACGTTAGTAAAAACATTCGCAGCGGTAGCATTAGTAACTTTAGGTAGCATTACTATGGCAGCAGATAAACCAGAAAAAAGTATGGTTAATCTTTCTACAGCTAACTTAGCAATTGGTCAATATATAGAAATCATTACCGAAGGACAATCAATAGGATTAGAGCAGTTGTTTGCAAGCAATTTTAATCAGAAAGTCCAAGGGACACATGCAAAAACAAATAGTCGATCAGAACTTATTAACTTCTTTAAAAAGCAAAAAGGAGAGCGGTTAAACTGTAAGACTACTACACAGATTTTAGAAACCTCCAAAGACTACGCTATTGCCAAAGTGATCATGCAATTCGATAGCTTTACAAAGATTGACATTGTAACTTTAATCAACGATAAGGGGACTTGGAAAATAACGGACTCCGTCACCTCATATAAATAGAAAATTTCACTGAAAAATATAGGTTTTATATCAGGCCATATCGTTAGATATGGCTTTTTCTATTATACATACATTTCTATAATATTACTCTTTTTGTTCTAAGATATTATAACTTTATTAGAACTAAAGAGTCAACATCTTGACAAACTGATGAATTTATTAAAATGTGAATAAGTTATTTTTACTGAAATATTTATTTGAATAAACATGAAAAAAGTAACAATTAAAAATACAGATTTAGAAATTGCTCCGATCAATTTTGGAGGTAATGTTTTTGGATGGACTTTAGATGAAAAAGAATCATTTGATATTTTAGACGCGTTTGTAGATGAAGGTTTTAATTTTGTGGATACTGCAGACACCTATTCTTGGTGGGTGAATGGAGTAGGAGGCCAGTCTGAGACTATCATTGGAAAATGGATGAAACTACGTAATAACAGAGAAAATATTGTCATTGCAACAAAAGTGGGATCTGAAACAAAAGAACATCCTGTTGATATCAGTAAAAAACATATCTTGAAATCCGTTGATGAATCTTTACAGCGTTTAGGTACAGACCATATCGATCTGTATTATACGCATTTGATGATCAAATAACACCAATTGAGGAAACATTATCTGCGTATGACGAAATTATTAAGGCTGGTAAAGTTCGTTATATTGCAGCTTCTAATCTATCCCCTAAGCGATTGATAGAATCTTTTGATGTTGCTGAGAAGAACAATTTTCCGAAATATGTAGCGCTTCAACCACATTATAATTTGATGGAACGCACTACTTTTGAAAAGGATTACGCACCTTTAGTTGAAAAATATGATTTAAGTACTTTTTCATACTGGTCATTAGCCGCCGGATTTCTAACAGGAAAATATAGAAATGAATCAGATCTTAACAAGAGTGCGCGTGGTGAAGGAGTGCGGAAATATTTAAATGCTGAGGGATTAAATGTGCTGTCAGCTCTTGATAAAATAGCATTGAAATATCATACACAACCAGCAACAATAGCCTTAGCGTGGCTACTGGCCAATCCATTAATTACAGCACCAATAGTAAGCGCAACGAGTAATAATCAATTGAAAACGCTATTTGATGCTCCTAAAATCACTTTAGATCAGGAAGATTTAGCATTATTGAATGAGGTCAGTAAATAATTGAGATTTTGGTACTAATGGTAAGAATATTATTTATAATGGTATAAATTACGGATGTTTAAAAAGTAAAGGATCTGTCTAATTATTTTTTAAGTAGCTTTATGATAACACACTGTGCTGCTCAATACATAAATATGAAGACCATACTACTTATACTGCTCATTATAGTCGCTTTATTGATGATTTACTTTGGAATTAGAGGAAATCTATTACCCCCCATATTAACTGGAGTAGGATTTATTATCATAGCAATCTTATTTAAAATCGGTGTAAAAAGATAATTTTACGCCGATTTTTTTATTTTATCGATTGGGAAAAATAGGAGATCTCTATTCACTATTGAAACAAGTTTAAAGAAGATGCTATCCGGCATGCTTCTATCGAATTCGTAACACGAAGTTTTTCAAGAATGTTTTGTCGGTGTCGGTTTACAGTATTAATACTGATGGAGAGATCATCAGCAATTTCTTTACTACGTTTGCCAATTTTGATTAAACGAAGAATCTCGATCTCTCGCTTAGTCAATAAATTGCTGCTTTCCTGTTTTTCTGGTTGAATAATTTGCCCTGTAACACTGTTCACAATAAAGCCCTCGTAAGACTCTGTGTTATCGGACAAATGTGCAAAATTGTACAAACATAGGGCTAACCAAATACTGCCATTAGGTGAATTCTGAACATAATACATGCGATGGGATATCCATATATACTGACCTTCCTGATTGTACATCCTGATCTTACTAATGACATGAAAATTGTGGCGATCAGTAAGAGGTATATGTTTTATAAAATGAAAATATTGCAATTCAAGGATATGCTTCCGTAGTAGATCATCAAGGTGAATAAGCTTGAAAATAGCATCTTCCCATATGGAATCAATTTCTGAATCATGATCTGATAATCCCAGTGTTTTCGCAAGACCACCGTGGTAGATATAGCTTTTGTCATTCTTAAGATCACTCAAAACCGCGATCGAATTTTCGATATGAGCATAAACCTGTGCAATGTACTGACATTGCTGAAGCAGTTTGTAAGGATCTGGCTCTTGCTCAAATATTTGCTTTAAAAGCTTTTCGTTAAGAACTCCTGCAATGTTATTCATATCTTAAAAAATGGTTATTTATCAGTATTGATAATCTTTAAACGCTCGTATACCTTTACTAAAGTAAAAAATTATAAGATTATTTATATACAGAGATGAAGAAATTAATACTACTTATGATGACTGTCCTTTGCCAACAGTGGACAATGGCACAAAATCTAACAAAAATGCAGTGGTTTAATGAACCGGCAAAGTGGGAGGTAAAAGACCAAACGCTGAGTATGTTCGTAACACCCCAGAGTGATTATTGGCGTATATCGCATTATGGATTTACTGTTGACGATGCTCCATTTTATTATGGGACTTATGGTGGTGAGTTTGAGACAAAAGTAAAAATTTCTGCTGACTATAAAGCGAGATTTGATCAGATGGGATTGATGCTTCGTATTGATAAAGAAAATTATATTAAAGCAGGAATCGAGTTTGTTGATGGAAAATACAATTTAAGTACTGTCGTAACACACCGCACCAGTGATTGGAGTATCATCAGTCTAGGAAAAGCCATTCCATACGTATGGATAAAAGCTGTAAGGAGGTTGGATGCTGTAGAGATATTTTACTCTTTTGATGATAAAAATTATACTTTAATGCGTAATGCCTATTTACAAGATAATACACCTGTTATGGTGGGCTTAATGGCGGCATGTCCTGATGGTAATGGTTTTAATGCAACATTTGAGCATTTCGAAGTGAAACATCTTGCTGATCAAAGACGCTTAGAATGGTTAAAAAATCATGCAAACTAAATGATACATGTTCATGCCCCAATAAAAAAATAGAAGTACCCCTGTATTTTTAGTGAAAATTTAATAACTGAATCGGATAATAGCTACAGATTAGCTTTATCCGATTTTTCATTTCCTTTTTTGATGTTAATGCATTGGCATTGTTGCTAATATAAAAATTTGTTTGACAGATAATATGATTAATAAACGATGCTATATGGTGCTTTAGTTCAGGTTTTAAAAATAATTACATTAAATCTACTTAGTTAGTAGACTTTATTAAATTTATTTTTATATTTGCCTTATCGTTACTCAATTGGCGTTGGCAAACGAAACCGAAATTAATATTCATTATTTAACAAAGTTTATGAAAAACAATCTTACTAACCCATCTACAAGAGCAGTCTCCGTGACTGATTATGTTTCCTTTAATTTCCCTTCCTGCTGGATGCGAATGTGCATCTAATTTCAAAAAATCTTCTTTAAAAAATAGGGGAAGCTTTAACGCTCCCCCAAGTTTGGATATAATGAACCACAAGTCTTCAATTGGCGTTGGCACTTGTAAGTATTCACTATTAAACACCGTAAAACTATGAAAAAATTAGGAGTACTTCGGTATTCTATACTTATTTTGTTCTTAATACACAGCCTGAATTCGCTGTATGCTCAAATAGAACCTAAACCGATAATAAATGCCTCCTTAGTTGGTACAGTTATCGATGCTTCCAGTAAAGAACCCATTGAAGGTGTCACTGTGCAATTGGAAGCAGTAACACATAGTGTAAAAACAGATGGAAATGGGCGGTTTCAATTTGTCACAGGTCAAAAACTCCCTTTTACGCTGATTGTATCTTTTGTCGGGTATGAAAAGAAAAAGATTGTTATCAATACATCACCTACTGTAATTGAATTAAGCCCTACTAAGGAAGATCTTGATGAAGTCGTAGTGGTAGGCTATGGTACGCAGAAACGCCGCGATTTGACGGGATCAGTTGCTTCCTTAAATGAGTCTTTATTGAAATAGAATGTATCATCGCTAGATCAGACTTTGAAAGGTGGTATATCAGGGGTGCAGGTTACGCAAACTTCTGGGCAGCCGGGCGGTGGTGTCAGTATACGTATTCGTGGAGGCGCATCTATTCAGGGGGGAAATGAACCCTTATATGTTATTGATGGTTTTCCCATATATAATCAAACAGAGAGTACTGGAGTAGGTAGTGGAACTCCTGTCAATCCCATGTCGAGCATCAATCCAAGTGATGTCGAAAGTATTGAAGTTTTAAAAGATGCTGCTGCAACAGCAATCTACGGTTCTCGTGGTGCTAACGGCGTAATATTGGTGACAACTAAGAAAGGTAAAGCAGGTCGTGTACAACTGAACTATGATGGTACTATAGGACAACAACAGGTGTTAAAAAAAATAGATGTCCTAACAGCTCCAGATTTTGCTATTCTTCGCAATGAGGCCTTATATGATGCATATCCGAATCTGGGAAAATTTCAGTACCTCACACAAGATAAAATCGATCAATTAGGTTCAGGAACAAATTGGCAAAAAGAAGCTTTCCAAAATGGACAGATTACGAATCATCAATTATCTTTATCAGGTGGAGCTGAACAGGTGCAATATTTTATTGGAGCCAATTATTTTGACCAAGATGGAATAATTAAAAATACAGATTTTAAGCGTTTAGGTTTCCGTTCCAATATCAGTGCTAATCCTTTTAAGCGCTTAATGTTGGCGCTAATTTTTCAATTAACAGAACAACATCTCAAATTGCACCATCAGGAATTGTCAATGCATTATTGATAATGCCTCCAACCGCAACCATATATGATGCCGATGGATCTTACACATTAAGAAATCCGTTTGAAAACATTTTTGCAAATCCTATTGCAACATTAAAAGAAACCACCAATACATCAAACGCATTACGCATTTTGGGAACTTCATTTGCTCAATATGATATTATAAAAGGGCTTCAAGCGAAAGTGCTATTAGGTGTAGATTTAAACAATAGGACCGATAAATTTTATTTGCCTTCTTACATCTACGAGGGAGCAGGTAACAATGGAAAAGCAAATTTAGGTAATCTAGATTCATATTCATGGCTGAATGAAAATACGTTAAACTATACCACTTCTTTTCAAGATCATCATTTAAATGCTTTAGTTGGATTTACGCAACAGGAAACGAAGAATGAGACCTTCAACGCGGGAGCTGAAAATTTCGTAACGGATGATCTTTTGTATAACAGTCTGCAAAGTGGATCAACCCTTGTCCGTCCAAATTCCGATGCTTATTCTTGGATACTGCATTCTTATCTGGCTCGTGTAAATTATAATTATGCCAATAAATATTATTTATCAGCCAGTATCAGGCGCGACGGTAGCTCTAGATTTGGAGCTGATAATAAATGGGGAAATTTTCCTTCATTAGCTTTTTCATGGAGAGCTAGCAACGAAAGCTTTTTTAAAGAAACGTTCAGTGCGGTCAATGATTTAAAAATCCGAGCTAGTTTTGGAACTACGGGCAACCAGGAGATCGGTCAGTATCAGTCGCTTTCGACATTATATAACTTAAATTATTTATTTGGCAATAAAATAGTAACCGGTTTTGCTTCGCAACGTATACCAAATAAAAATTTAGGTTGGGAAACGACCTATCAGTATGATGGAGGATTTGATATTGCGCTATTTAACAGTAAACTACAGTTTACCTTAGACTACTACTACAAAAAAACCACCGATTTATTACTTAATGTTGAAATTCCATGGACATCAGGTTATGCATCTTCTTTACAGAATTTTGGTTCAGTTTCCAACAAAGGATTTGAATTTGGCTTGAAAACCAGGAACCTAAATGGAAAATTTGTCTGGAATACAGATGTGAACTTTTCATTCAATCGAAATCAAGTATTAACCATTGGTACAGGAGCACAATCTTATATTTCTGGAAATTATATCATTAAAGTTGGTGAACCTCTCGGAACTTTTTATGGCACACAGATCGATGGAATTTTACAAAAAGGAGAGGAATCAACTAAAGGTTTATTTACTGGAAATGCCATACCAAAAGCTGGGGATCGTCTTTACAAAGATATCGACGGTGACGGTAAATTTACAACAGCAAATGACCGTGGCATCATTGGAAATGCACAACCAGATTTTATTTTTGGACTAACCAATACGCTTTCTTATCGCGGCTTTGATCTTACTTTTTTAATACAAGGAACAGTTGGAAATGAGTTACTTAATATCAATCGTCAAAACTTGGAAATGTTTACGGGACAACAAAATGCATCAACAGATGCTTTAGACAGATGGACTGAAACAAATGCCAGTCAAAGCTATCCTAGAGCGAAATTAGATCCTGCTCCAATTTTTTCAGATCAGTTTGTTGAGAATGGTTCATTTGTCAGATTAAAGTCTTTTCAATTTGGCTATACCATTCCTAAACATGTATTAAATGCTACTCGAATATCCAATTTGAATGTATACCTATCTGGACAAAATTTACTTACCTGGAGTAAGTACAAAGGTTTTGATCCTGAAGTGACATCAGGTAGTAACGTACAGATAGGGACAGATTCTGGAATTTATCCAGCTTCACGCTCCCTCACAGTAGGTCTTTCTTTAACATTTTAATCCAGAGGCACATGAAAATTACAAATATATTATTCGCATCCACATTATTGATTGGAATCGTATCATGCTCAAAATTAGATGAGAAACCGGAAAGTCTACTGGTTTCTGAGCAGTTTTATCTGAATGAAAATCAAGCTGTTTCTGCTGTTAACGGAACATATCGCAAACTATATGAAAGCGGACAGTCCATCTATAATAGTCTTTTTCAAATTGGAGTAGAAATGGCGACTGATGATTATGAAGCCGGACCAAGAGCGCGGAATGCACATGTACGTGCGATCAGTAACTTGACACACGATGCATCGAATGACCGTATGGAACAATTGTGGAAACAAAGTTACGACGCTATAAATGCTTCAAATCAAAATATAGAATACATCGCTTTGATATCACCTGAAAAGATTAATGACGCAATCCGTAAGCGTTTAATTAATGAAGCCAAGTTTTTAAGAGCACTGCATTATTTTAATTTAGTTCGTTGGTTTGGTCCCGTTCCTTTAGTTCTAAAACCTGTAACATCACTTAGCACGGAAGAGCTTTATGTGACCAAGGCTTCTGAAAAAGAAGTCTATAACCAAATTATTGCAGATCTTAAAGATGCAGAAAATCTACCCAATTATAAATCTTACGGTGACAACGATAAAGGAAGAGCTTCATCAGGAGCTGCCAAAAGTATACTGGCAAAGGTATATTTAACACAACAAGATTGGTCAAATGCAAAATTAAAAGCACAGGATGTAATTGATAAAGAGGGATATGATTTGTTTCCCGAATTTACGGATGTATTCAATATCGATAAGAAAAACGGTATTGAACATATTTTCTCTGCACAATTCAAAGGGAACAGTGGATATCAGGGAAATTCGCTTGCAAGTAGATCTGCACCTGCGGATATTCCGGGTATTAATGGTGACTATGCGGATGCTTGGCATGCTGAAGGTGGTTTATATGGTACTTTTTCTAAACAGGATAAACGTTTAAATACCACATTTACTACAGGATGATTTCTCCGGTCGATGGTAAGTATTATGCACTTGCAAAACCTCAATTTAATAAATATTATGATGAGAGTGTAGTAGGCAACCAAAGTCAATCTTCTAAAAATTTACCCATTATTCGTTATGCTGAAGTATTGTTCATATTGGCAGAAGCTGAAAATGAGCTCAATGGATCAACTTCACTAGCACAGACTTTTCTAAATAAAGTTAGAGTGCGTGCAGCAACAGGTGATATCGAAAAAAATTTAAGTAAAGATGATTTTAGAGAAGCAGTATTTGAAGAGAGAAGGAAGGAGTTAACTTTTGAATATCAAAGGTGGTTTGACTTAGCGCGCAGAGGGGCAACCTATTATGTTGCAAAACTAAAGGCCGCAGGTAAAACAAATGCGGCTCCAAGACATATTCATTTTCCCACGCCTCAACGCGAACTGAATTTAAATCCAAATCTTAAACAGCATCCAGATTGGGTTAATAATTAAAATCAATTCACATTCATTAAAAATTTCACATAATGAAAAGAAACTATTATTTATTGACGCTCTTAATGACTTTAAGCAGCCTCGCTGGATGGTCCCAGGACAAACGTCCAAATGTGATCTTGATCTTGGTCGATGATCTCGGTTTTTCAGATATTGAACCATATGGTGCATCTGATATCCATACGCCAAATCTAACAGAATTGGCATCTCAAGGAACTCGTTTTCAAGAATTTTATAACAACTCGATCTGTGCTCCAACAAGAGCATCTTTATTGACAGGGCAATATGCCCATAAGGCAGGACTAGGTTATTTCAATGTAAACCTTGGACTTCCTGCATATCAAGGTTTCTTGAATAAAGAATCGCCAACGTTGGCAGAAGTCTTAAAAAAGGCAGGTTATTCCACTATTATATCAGGCAAATGGCATGTTGGGGACGATTACGATCAGTGGCCGGCACAACGAGGATTTGAACGGTCGTTCAATTTTGTAGGAGGTGCGTCTAATTTTTATGAAATCAGCGATTCTACTCAAGCGACAGTGCCTTTGTACAAGAATAATAAACCCTTCTATTTACCTAAAGATCGATATCTGACCGATGAAATTACCGATCAGGCAATTGGATTTTTGAAAGAGCAACATCAAGATAAAAAGCCATTCTTTCTATACCTAGCCTTTAATGCACCACACTGGCCTCTACAGGCACCAGAAGAAGAAACGCAAAAGTATCAGGAGACTTATACTATTGGTTGGGATAGTTTACGCACAAAACGATATGAAAACGCTATTAAACAAGGCGTATTCCCTGCGAAGCAGAAAATAAGTGCTAAAGATACATTAACGCAAGAATGGAATAAATTAACCTATGATGAGCAACAATACTGGAAAAGAAGACAACAAGTATTTGCAGGTATGATTGATCGTGTGGATCAAAGTATCGGTAAGATTCGTCAGACCCTAAAAGAGTTAAAAGTTGATGACAATACAATCATTATATTTTTGTCTGACAATGGTGCACAAGGTGGTGATCGAGTCCGTATTTATACAAGCAGAAACACGGGTACTGTTGGTTCTGCAGGATCTTATGATGTGCAAAATAGCAATTGGTCACAAACGGGAAATTCACCATTAAGAAGTTACAAGGATAACCCATACGAGGGCGGTATTGGCGCTCCTTTTATTGTTTGGTACCCTAAGGAAGTAAAAGCCAACACCATTAAAAGAGGAACTGGACATCTAATTGATATTGCTCCAACATTATATGATTATGCCCAAACAAAGTACCCAAATACGAATTATGGGACCGCTACCAATACACTTCCCGGAGTCAGCCTTAGAAAACTGTTAAATACTGATCTGGCACAGGTAGAGCGTAATCAAGCTTTATTTTGGGAACGTGCCGGCAATCGAGCTGTCCGTTTCGGAAAATGGAAACTGGTGTCTACCTATCGTAACGGGAATAATGTAGAGTTATATGACATCGATACAGATAGAGGAGAGAATCATAATGTCGCGTCTCAGAATCCTCAAGTTGTAAAACAGCTTGAAGAACTGTATCGAAAATGGGCAAAAGAAAACGACGTTGTCAATTATGACCGAATCAAAGGACAATCCTCATTTCGCTAACATTTAAAATCAAACATTACCATGAAAAAAATATTTTCCATATTATATTTAACTGCAAGCCTAACGACACTTGGTGTAGCACAGCAAAAAAAGCCTAACATCGTGCTAATCTTAGCCGATGATTTGGGTTATTCAGATCTTGGTGCATACGGAGGTGAGATTGAAACCCCCAACTTAGATCGGCTTGCATCAGAAGGATTGCGGTTACGCGAGTTCTATAATAATTCCATTTGTGCACCCACTCGTGCGTCTTTATTGACAGGGCAGTATCAGCATAAAGCTGGAGTAGGCTATTTTTCTAATGACCTCGGATTACCTGCTTATCAAGGATATATTAATCAAGAATCACTAACCCTTGCTGAAGTATTGAAGGAAAACGGTTATAACACCATCACATCCGGCAAATGGCATGTATCTGGCAAAGGGACGAGTCTTCCTTGGTAGCGTGGTTTTGATCTCGTATTTCCAAAGGATGAAAAGAGTTCTGATTCAGGTGCGCCCGGTTTTAAAGGTGAAACAGATGCACAAGGATATCCACTTCCTGAAAACTATGCTACCAATGTAATCAATCAACATGCTTTATCATTTTTGGATCAAGTAAAAGATGATAAAAAACCCTTCTTCCTCTATTTAGCTCATACAGCTCCACACTGGCCTTTAATAGCGCTACCTCAGGATATTGCAAAATATAAGGGGAAATACGATAAAGGCTGGGAAGCAATTCGTCAAGAAAGATTTAAACGTCAGAAGGAGTTAGGTTTAATTACACCTGATACCAAATTATCAATACGTGATGAAGATATTTACGATTGGGACCGACTATCTTTTGATCAACGTCAATTGTGGGCAAAGAAAATGGAAATATATGCCGCTATGGTCGACCGCTTAGATCAGAGTATTGGTCACCTTATCCAGAAATTGAAAGACAATAATCAACTGGATAATACACTCATTGTTTTTTTATCCGACAATGGAGCTCCGGCTGAAGATTTAGTGAAGTGGCATCATGGCGCAAGAATAAACTCAGGGCCTGTAGGCACTACAGGTTCGTATGAATCACAGAGTAAAAACTGGTCATATGCTTCCAACACACCTTATAAAGCATTTAAAGATTACACATATGAAGGTGGTATTAATACACCATTTATAGCTTGGTTTCCTAATCGAATACAGGCAAATACCATTAAAAATGGGACGGGACATATTATTGATTTAGCACCAACATTCTACGCTTTAGCAGGAGCGACATATCCAAAAATATACAAGGGTTTAAAAACCAATGATTTAAAAGGTAAAAATCTGTTGCCTGTTATTTTTGATGATAAGAATAAAATTGACAGACCTGAAGGACTTTTCTGGGAACGTGCCGGTAATCGCGCGGCTCAAATAGGCAAATGGAAGTTGATCTCAACTTGGCCCTCTTATAAATGGGAATTGTATAATTTAGAAAACGACCCTACTGAAATAAAAGATGTTGCTAGCCAAAATCATGATGTGGTATCCCAATTATCTCAAGCATATTTCAAATGGGCTAAAAATAACGGTGTTGTTGATTTCGCCGAACTTGAGGATCGTGAACCGGTATCTATGAAAGAATTTAGAAAAAGTAAGACACAAGAAATAGCAGCACCCGCTTTCCGTTTCTAGTGAATTATCTTTTCTAAAAAATGAACTCGTAACAATTTAAGAAAATTCGACATTTATATCGTGTTTAACAAATGAAAAAACAGATTACATTAATCCTAATTTTATTGGTCATCACAGTGTTTGATGGCAAAGGACAAAACCAATCATCTCCGATAGAGAAGGAAAAGAGAGAACAAAAAGATTTTCGCGTAAAAGCGGCGTTATTTCATGAAAAAATAAGCGAACAGGATAAGCCTCAGATTTTAGATGCTCGCAGTGCTGAAGAATATGAACAGGCACATTTACCACAAGCTCGTCAGATCGATCCTGCCGTTAAAGGTTATGAACAGCAATTGGGTAGATTAATCAAAAGTCAACCAGTCTTTATCTATTCTATCCAAACCGGGCGATCTACAAAAATCGCTAATTTACTCGCAGAACGTGGATTTACAAAGATCTATGTTTTGGCACCTGGTATTTCAGCTTGGATCGGAGCAGGATATCCAGTAGAGGTAGCAACTGTAAATAAAAATAGAATTTTATTGGCTGATTTTAAAACAGCATTGAAATCTCAGGAATATGTTCTCGTTGACTTCGGATCAAACTATTGCCCGCCTTGTAAAAAAGTAATACCAGTATTAGATTCAATCAACAGCAAGGCGGAAAATAATATCAAAACAATTTTAGTAGAAATAGATGCAAATCCTGAAATAATTAAAGATTTTAAAATAACTTCCATACCAACATTAATTCTTTATAAGAATGGTGAACCTATATGGAAAAAAACAGGTATTCCCTCCGTTGCAGAAATTGTAGCTGCAAGTGTCAAGTAGTGGTCTTGACCTGCTATAAGCATTATGATTTTAATAGCTAATCTGTATAGTACAGGTTAGCTATTTTTGTATACTAGTTCTGTCTTGTTTTCCAAAATCAGGTTTTAGTGACTTAAATTCCCATGTATTCATAGTATATGTAAATTTCCCTTTCTCCATCTGCCTTACACCTTTTGCAATTCGCTTCTCTCAGATAGTGATGAAATATAATTTCAGAATGATAGCATTACCCTTGTTCAAGTCATCCATTTAACTGCATAAATCTTATTTTGTAATGTAGATCATTTTTGTATATTTACGATAAGTAACCAATTATTTAATTACCAGAAACAACCTATATTCTTAACAATTTGATAACCTCCTAAAAGGATTAAGCTGTTTGTTTTTTAAATAAATTTGCCCGTGGTTTTCAAACCACAAAACCACAGATGTAGAAGATAAAACATATCAATTAACATGAATAAAACGGTAACAGAAATTGAAGAAATCGTAGCAATGTCGAGGGGAGACGTAAAGGCTTTCAATGCATTGTATGCGCGGTATCATAAACCTGTACATGCAAATATTCTAAAATTAATCGATAATCGTGAATTAGCGACCGAAGTGTTGCAAGATGTTTTTTATCGCTTTGGCAGAATCGATTTAAGATACAGGTAGATCGTCCTGTTGGAGGCTGGTTATTTGTTGTTAGTTATAATAAATCGCTTAATGTTCTACGCAGTAAGTTGAAAGAATCAGTTGCGTATATTGCCAATTATCCCGAAGAAATTTATGCCGAGGAAGATAGCAGTATTCAGGAAGAAATTTTCAATAAGCAAATGGAAATCTTGGAAGAAGCCGTTGCCGTATTACCAAAAAGAAAACGGGAAGTATTTAAATTGTGTCGTTATGAGGGGCGCACAAAAGAAGATGTAGCTGATCTTTTAGGACTTAGCCCACAATCGGTAGCAGATTATCTCAAACAATCGAACAAAGCCATTAGAGAATATGTCGCTAAGCAATACCCTGCCTATGCAGAAAGATCATTAGTCATCGTCTTTCTTCTCGCGAATCTTTAATTTTTTTTATCCACTCCTTATTGCCTTATCTCCGGAACATTCTGATCAGAATCATAGTAAACCGCTTCATAACTTTACAAAAGGCTTTTTTACAAAAAAAATAATCCTTTGTACCTCCGTAAAATTCGAATTATTATTTCTTTTTAAGTACGTTGGGTGATTCATCTCTCCCAAAGATTATTTGTCTTTTTTTGATAAGTATAAAAGGATGAGTATTGCGTTTACATTAAGGCTCAAATATAATCTTTCTCATATGTGATCATGTCTTTAGTATTAAGCGATGTATCCACATGTTTAATTGATGTTTTATTAATAATTTCTTAACAACAAAAGCATCCCCTTTTGAAATTTCTTGTGTATTTACTATTGATGAAGCAACAGATTCTTAATTTAATTACTCGTTTTTGGGAAGGAAAACTTTCTAAAAAGGATCAGCATAAACTATTGTCCGACTTAGAAGATTCCAAACACCCTCTAATGGAGGAACTTCGGAATGATTTTGCAACAGAACATGAAAACGAAAAATTGGCAACAGAAGAAGAGTATCAACAGATGTTATTTGGTATTCATGAAAAAATGGGAGTGATCAAAGCATTACCTAATCGACGTCGTTTAAAAATAGGCTGGTCTATTGCCGCCTCCATTTTATTGGCTATGGGAATATTTGGGTATCACTTTGTCCAAACAAATTTGCCTATTCCCATTACAACAGTAGAAATACCAGAACCACTCATATATGAACTTGCCAACAGCAGTACAGATACGCTTACCTATAAAATGAAAGATGGATCTCGGATTATTTTATCCCCTAACAGTAATATTTATTATACAAAAGAATATGGAAACATCGATAGAAACCTGACACTAATTGGAGAAGCGAGATTTAATGTCGCCCATGATGCGCAACGACCATTTATTGTATCCGCCAACGGTTATACAACAACGGCACTTGGTACTGAATTTACAGTCGATAGTTATACTAAAAGTAAATTATCGGTTAGGTTAATATCTGGAAAAATAGTTGTGAAATCAACGAATCGCAGTCCATTTGAAATGAAAGATCAGGTGCTCAAGCCTGGACAACAGTTATTGATTGATGATCATTTTAAAACAGCTTTATTAGTTGATCGACAAGAAAAAGCGAACAATCTAAAATTAACGGACAACGTGAAATCAGACGAACATAAACAAGAGGGTGGCCTGCAGTTTGATCAGACGCCACTTCCACAGGTGTTTTCAAAGATTGAAAAACTAAAGGGTGTAATCATTAATCTAGAAGAGGTATCTCTTGAAGGACTATCCTTTACTGGGAAATTTGAAGAACATTATCCTCTGGATGTTATGTTATCCATTATTTGTCAGATGAATGAACTTACCTATACCCATAGCAATAACAGTATAATCATTAAAAATAAAAAGCAATAAAAGAAGTAAATAATACCGTTTAAATTTTAGTTCATGCGGTACAAACCACCTACAAATTAAAAGACTAAATGAAATGAAAAGAAACCCGATGAAGTTAAGAGCATTATTGACAATTCTATCGATCTCCGTTGCTCTGCAATCTTATGCCCAGTCCAATGGGCAAATAAGAGGTACCATTATGGATAATAATGGTGTTGTCAAAACAGGAGCGACGGTTGTACTTTTAGATACGAAAGGACAAGTTGTCACGAGTATATCGACAGATCAAAAAGGTGTATTTGTATTTAAAGAATTAAATGAAGATGCGAAGTATAAGATCAAGGTTTCCATGATTGGGTACGAATCTTACCTGGAAGATCTTAAAGGTATAAAGAGTGGTGATAGTAACTCAATTTTGATTACATTGAAAGAGCAACTTTCAGCTCTTGATGAGGTGGTTGTCATTGGTTACGGTCAGCAAAAAAGGGGAGATTTAACAACTGCTGTAAGCTCTTTACCTAATGTCGCAGAAAATGTTGCTCGTCCATTAACTAACGTGGCAGATCTGATGCAAGGAAACGTTGCAGGAGTAACGGTGATGTCTGCAGGTGGCGATCCTTCGGCAATGCCTAAAGTGATGATTAGAGGAATGGGGACACTAAACGCCGAATCGCCACTTTATGTAGTCGATGGAGCACCCTATTATGGCGGACCTATCAATCCAAATGATATTGAAAGCATGGATATCTTGAAAGATGCAGCTTCTGCAGCTATCTATGGAGCTCAGGCATCATCTGGAGTTATCGTGATCACAACTAAAAGCGGTAAAGCTGGAGCGCCCAAACTAAGTGTCGATCTGTATCGAGGTTGGCAAAATGCGAGTAATCTACCGACTGCTTTGAACGCGACACAATACGCCCAAGCCTATAATGATGCAGCGAAAAGAGATGGAGTGAATCCTGCCGATGGTCATAATGCGACATTAAATCCTTGGGGACAGGAAACCCGTACCAATTGGATGAATGAAATCTTCAGAACGGGGAATATTTTAAATGCAAATGCGCAGGTGTCTGGTGGATCAGAACGATCCAGGTATAATTCTTCATTTGGTTATCACGATAAGGAAGGTTTATTGCTGAATACAGGTTACAAACGTTTTGCTTATCGTTTGAAATCCGAATTTGATTTTTTTGATCGATTGACATTAGGACAAAATTTTTATGTCAACCATACTACCGCTCGAGGTACAAATACATCTAGCAGTTATAGCGGATCGATCATCAATGCAATTTATATGAATCCTGCAGCACCTGTATATGATGAGAAAGGATTATTTCACGGTACTGTTCCCTTTAATTTATCGCAATTTTCATCTGCATATGGTGATACTTATAATCCAGTAGCTTTACTTCTACGTCCAACAGTTAACAATCCGACACTTAACCTCAATGGTAATGTTTTTGCCAAAGTGGATTTATGGCATGGTCTAACCTTCAAATCTAATTTTGTTTTGGATATAAATCGGTATTCTTTAAAAAGATTTGATCCCAAAATACCAGAAATTGGAAGATCAAATGGCAACAATTATTTGACGCAAGAAGAAGCTCGTACAGATCGTTGGATTTGGGATCAGCAATTGAATTATACGAAACGTTTTGGTGATCACCAGATTGACGCTGTAGCAGTATACTCTGCCCAGAGAACAAGTATGAACAATACTACATTCAGGGAATGGGATTTGAACGGGAAGACGATTGGTATCAATATATCGAGAATGCACAATCTATACCAGGAATTCCAACAAGTGATGTCTGGGAAGATGCACTAACATCTGCTATTGCTCGTGTTAATTACAATTATGCAGGACGGTATTATTTAGGAGCAAGTATCCGGCAGGATCGCAGTTCACGCTTACCAATAAATAATCGATCGGATGTATTTACATCAATTTCGGGAGCCTGGAAAATTTCTTCAGAATCATTTTTTAAAAGTGACTTTATTAATGATTTAAAACTACGCGCTTCCTGGGGCCAGATTGGAAATATTCAATCAGTAGATAAGTACGCATATAACTTACCTTTGAATAGCGGTACTGTCACACCTTTAGGGTCGGAAGGACTTTTGGTACGCCATTTTGCAATGATCAAACAAGGTAATCCTAATCTCATCTGGGAAACTTCCGAATCATGGGATATCGGCCTAGATATGACTTTATTTCGTCAGTTAAGTTTTACAGCAGATTATTATCGTAAAAAGACCATCGGAATGATCTATGAAATTCAACCAGATCCACATTCAGGTATGCAGAGAGGCCCTACAAGTAATACAGGTGATATTATGAACAAAGGATTTGAATTCAGTACAAAATATAATCATCAATTTGGAGATTGGAAACTTGGTTTAAATGCTAATATCGCTTTCAATAGGAATGAGGTATTAAATATTGATGGGTTAGGAAGTGACTTTATTGAACACGGAGATAATGTTCGAGGCATACTGTCTCCATATCGGTCTACGCCAGGACAAGCCTTATATTCATACTATTTGATTCCTAATACCGGAATATTTAATTCCGAAGCAGAAGTACAGGCGCATAGTCTAAATGGCAAGCTTATTCAACCCTTTGCACGTCCTGGTGATTTAAAATTCGAAGATACAAATGGTGACGGTAAAATCAGTTTTGATGATCGTGTATATATGGGTAGTGCGGTTCCTAAGTTCACCTATGGTTTTGCCCTTAATTTAGATTATAAAAACTTTGATCTAAATGTATTAACCTATGGTATTTCAGGAGCAAAAATTTTTAACGGATATAAATTCACAGCCTATAACGCGGGCTTACAGGGTTATAATCTGGATAATCGTGTCCTAAATGCCTGGACGCCGGATAATCTAAATAGTAATATTCCAGCACTTTCTTCTAAAGATCCAAATGCTAATTACGGAACGATATCAGATTGGTACCTTGAAAGTGGCGATTATTTTCGTATAAAAAACATTACTGTTGGCTATAACTTACCTAAGTTTTTGAATAAACTGCAATCTAGGATTTATTTTTCTGCGGAAAACCCGTTCACCTTTACCTCTTATTCTGGTATAGATCCAGAGGTCGGCAGTATTGGATTAGATGTAGCGAATTATCCTTTAGCCAAGACATACACGATAGGATTAAATGTTAATTTTTAAGAATGAAAATCATGAAAACACCATCCATAAAAAAATACAAATACATTACAATAGCATTAGTAGGATTGAGTATAGGTATACAGGGCTGTAGCAAGAGTTTTACTGATCTGACTCCAAAAGGATCAATTACTAATGAAAACTTCTGGAAGACAGAAGCAGATGCCATCTTTGCCAGTAATGGTCTTTATGAACATTTCAATGACGATAATATGTTCGGAAGAGGTTTGTTTTGGTTTATCAACGCATCGGACGATATGGTAACAGGACGTACAGATGCAGGATCAGCAGCAGTGCGTAATTTTACTGCTACAGGTGCTGAAAGCCGTATTAATAGTATGTACAAGAAATTTTATCAGATCATACAACGTGCAAATACCATTATCACTAAAGTGCCAGCTATGAGTATTAGCGATAACGTAAAAAAGCATGTGTTAGGACAACGTATTTCATGCGAGGTTATGCCTATTTTTATTTGTCACAATATTATGGAGATCAACGTGCCGGTGTTCCCATCGTTACAGATGCAAATATGAATGAAATTAAATTTGTACGACCGACACATGTAAAAGAGAATTTAGCACAGATTGAAGGGGATCTTTTAAAGGCAGCAGAACTATTGCCACTTGTCAACACATATGGAGCAGGTGATTTAGGAAGAGCGCATAAAGACGCTGCTTATGCCTATTTAGCCAAAACAAATTTGCAATGGGCACGATATGACGAGAGTAAATGGACGCAAGTTGTTAAGTACTGCGATATGGTGACCAACTCAGGATCAGGTCGTAAATTAATTAATACAGGAAAACCAGAAACAGATTTTGCAAGCGTCTTTTACATCGAAAACAATTTTTCATCTGAATATATCTTTTCTGTAGTTTCTAATAAAATTCAGGGTTCCATATTGCCGGCTGTATTATTTGAAAATACAGGTTATGGACTTTATAATGGTTGGGGATATTTTCACCCCACTTTAGAATTGTATAACGCTTTCGAATCAGGTGACAATCGTAAAAAGGCAACCATACTTGAATTTAACGATACATTTACGTTATTCGGATTGGATCGGAAATATTATTCGTCTAATTCTCAAACTGGTTTTCAGTTCAAAGTATATGCAACCTTTCCGTTTTCCAAAGGATCAACATTTAAATCCAAGTGGAGATTATCCGACTTCTGATCTAAATATTCCTTTAATCCGTTATGCAGATATTCTTTTGATGAAAGCCGAAGCGCAGATTAAACAAGGGAAATCTGGAGATGTGGAGATTAATTTGGTACGTAACCGCGCAGGGCTCCCTGCAATAAGTGGCGCAACAATGGTTAATTTAAAAAGAGAGCGTCGTTCAGAGTTTGCTGCAGAATATACCGATAGGCATAGTGACTTGGTTCGTTGGGGTGATGCCCAAGCGGCCTACGCACGACCAGCAACCGGAAGGCAACATATTGCTAAAACTGATCCAACTTCTAGCTACACCATAGTACAAGTTTGGCCTGCCCGAACTTTTAATCCTGCTATTCATCATGTATGGCCAATTCCGCCATCAGATTTGAGTAATTCTGGGATCAGTCAAAATGAGGGATGGTAAAATTATCCTACAAATAACTTAAATCACAAAGACGGCAGGCTAGAAAGATGCGAAAGAGCGATCAGGTCTGTCGTTTTTTGTCCAATAGAAAGAATGAAAATGAAATTTGCTAAGTTATTATTAATACTGCCATTAGTTGGGATAATGGTCAGACTTGATGCGCAGGAAACACCTACAGCTGTTAATCGTTTTGATAAACTCATGTATAGTACGCATCAACAGCACCATGCACTTCG